>JBEOKH010000216.1:0-4969 GCA_040275625.1 Thauera sp.
ACCCCCGGCTCAAGCACATCCCGGTCATCATGCTCACCGCGCTCGACGACGTCGCGGTCGCGGTGGCGCGCATCGACACCGGCCGCAGCCAGGCCCCGGGCGTCACCGAGCAGGCGCTGCAGGAACTGCGCCGCTTCGCCGAACGCGCCGGCCTCTACGACCGCAAACCCTGACCCAAGGAAACCCTGCGATGAGCCTGCCGCTGCTGTCCCTTCTCGACCCCGTGTTCCAGGCCCCCGCAGGCGAGCACGGTGGCGGCCAGCCGGGTGGCAGCGCCCGCCCGCGGTCCAGCCTTTCGCTGCCACCGATCGAGGACATCGCGCGCGAGATCCTGTCGCCGCAGCCCGAGGCGTCAACCGAGCACCCGCCCGAAGACCCCCAGCTCGCCCCCGTGGCCGACGCCTTCGTGCGCGACGCGCTCGCCGCCGGCGAAGACGCGCTCCACCGCCAGCGCGAGGCGGTCGACACCATGGGCATCGAGCTGCAACGCCAGGCCGCCTGGCGCAGCGAGATGCTGCAGGCGCCGATCCGCAAGCTCGCCCACCAGGGCGACGAGGGCGGCCCGGTCGCCCAGGCACTGCTCGCGCTGCGCGACAAGATGCAGGACCTCGACCCCGCGCGCCAGAAGCTGAGCGGCGAAGGCCTGTCGCGCGCGCTGTCCTTCATCCCCGGCGTCGGCAAGCCGATGCAGCGCTACTTCCAGAAGTACGAGAAGGCGCAGGACGCGCTCGACGCCATCATCGGCGACCTGCAGGGCGGCGCCGACATGCTGCGCCGCGACAACCTCACCCTCGCCGACGACCAGCAGTCGCTGCGCGCCATCCTCGCCCAGCTCGAACGCCAGGTCGAACTCGGCCGCATGATCGACCGCCGCCTCGCCCGCGAGGCCGCCTCCGCCAGCCTGCCCGCGCCGCGGCGCGCCTTCGTCGAGGAAGAACTCCTCTTCCCGCTGCGCCAGCGCATCGTCGACCTGCAGCAGCAGGTGGCGGTGAGCCAGCAGGGCGTGCTCGCGCTCGAGGTCGTCATCCGCAACAACCGCGAGCTGGTGCGCGGCGTGGATCGCGCGATCAACGTCACCGTCTCGGCGCTCAACGTCGCCGTCACCGTCGCACTCGGCCTGGCCAACCAGCGCCTGGTGCTCGATCGCGTCGCCGCGCTCAACCAGACCACCTCCGCGCTCATCGCCGGCACCGCGCAGGCGCTGCGCACCCAGGGCGTGGACATCCAGACCCGCGCGTCCTCGGCCATGCTCGACATGGGCCAGCTCGAGCAGGCCTTCGCCGACGTGCTCGGCGCCATCGACGACCTCTCGCGCTACCGCCGCGAGGCCCTGCCCAAGCTCGACGCCCAGATCGACCGCCTCGCCGGCCTCGCCCGCCAGGGCGAGGCGGCGATCCGGCGCATGGACGAAGGGCGCCGTGCCGAGCCCGATGCCCCCTTGCGCGACGGGCGCTGAACCCTCGTCCGCTCGCGCGGGGGCGTTCCGCCCCAGCGCGGGGCGCGAGCGCAGGGCAATTGCATCAACAGCCGTCCTGCCGCGCTGCGCCTTGCGGGGCAGCTGAAAAAGTTCGCGGCTTCCGCCGCTCCTACATGGCCCCAACCGCGGCGTTCCCATGTAGGAGCGGCGGCAGCCGCGAACTTCTGCCCCCGCAGGCGCGACGCCCCCGCCCCCGCCCCCGCCTGCTATAAGTAAACGAGCGCAGCCTGCATGCACGCGCGTTGCAAACAAGCGGGGGAACGGATCATGGAAAACGCACTGGCCGGCAAGCGCGTCCTCATCACCCAGGCCACCGCCTTCATGGGCCCCATGCTGTGCGAAGTCTTCGCCGAGCAGGGCGCGGAGGTGATCGCCAGCGCCGATGAGCTCGTCGAGGCCGATGCCGCCGAGCGCATCGTCCACGCGGCCGGGCACATCGACGTCCTGGTCGCCAACCTGGCCATCAAGGCCCCATCGACCGCGGCGCTCGACGTCACCGATGCCGAATGGCGCGACGTCTTCGCCGCGCTGGTCGACCCGCTGCCACGCCTGGTGCGCGCCGCGGCGCCCGCCATGATTGAGCGCCGCGCCGGCAAGATCCTGGTGATGGGCAGCGCCTCCGCCCTGCGCGGCATGAAGCGCGCCTCCACCTACAGCGCCGCGCGCGGCGCGCAACTGGCCTATGTGCAGGCGATCGGCGTGGAGCTGGCGACGCACAACGTGCAGGTCAATGCCGTCGCGCAGAACTTCGTCGACAACCCGACCTACTTCCCCGCCGAAGTGCAGTCCAATCCGCGCTTCCAGGAACGGCTGGTGCGCGAGGTGCCGCTGGGCCGGCTGGTGTCGGCGCGCGAGGATGCGCTGTTCGCCGCCTACCTGTGCAGCAGCGCGGCGGACTGCTTCGTCGGTCAGGTGTTTCCGGTGTGTGGCGGCTGGGTGGGGCGGTAGGCGAGGCCTCAGGCCGCTGCGCTACACCGCTGCGCCGTCGGGCGGCCAGTCGGGCAGGGCGGCGGGCAGCAGCGCGCGCAGCCCCTGGGTGAGCGACCCCGCGCGCTCCAGTTCGTGCGCCACGCGCTCGACCGCGGCCCAGACATCCGGACTCTGCAAGGTGCGCACCGTCAGCGCCGCGGCGTGTTGAAACGCGTCACGCGCCGGCAGCAGCCAGGACAGATCCTCCGCCTGCCGCACTTCATCGAACTCGCCCGCCGGGCACAGGCGCACCGCCTCGCCGCGGAGGATCTGCTCGGCCGCTGGCCCGGCCATCAGGCCCACCATCTGCGCACGGATCTCGCGCTGCAGCCGCGCGCCGAAGCCTTCCACCTGCGCCCGCCCCTCGGGGCGCTGCAGCAGCTGCGGGTGACCCTTGCCGTCCGGATGCAGGCAGCCCTCGTTCATCAGCCAGCGCAGGAATTGCCGCGGCAGCACCAGGTCCGCCTTCTCGCACAGCCCCCACAGGCCGGTGCACATGCGCCCGTTGCGGATGTCGGTGCGCCAGGCCGCGGCCCCTGCGTCGGCGACCGCCAGGCGGTAGACCGATACGCCGCCGAGCGCGAACGCCACGGCGTGGCCGGCCTCGTGGATGCAGGTGGCGCGGCGTTGGGCGGGGGTGAGTCTGTTCAAGGTCGTGGCCGATGTCGGTTGTCGGGACACCGCTAAAATTCATCGGGCCACCACATCCAGGCGCGGCACCACTTCATCGTCATCATCGTCATCGTCGGGCAGCAGCTCAAAGGCCTTGAAGACCGCGCGCTCGATGCGCTTGGCCAGCGCTTCGTCGCTGAAGACGCTGGGATACGTCTTGCGCAGCTTGCCGCTGACCTTCATGTTGGTCACCAGGGATCGGATGATCGTCGCATAGTCCTCGTCGCGGCCCTCGATGATTTCCTTGAGGCTGTCGCGCGCGGTGTCGTAGCGCAGCAGGTACACGGCCTCGTCCTTGAGTCCGTGCAGGATCGAGTGCCGGATGACGTCGACCAGGTACTCGGACTGGAAGGTAAGGTCGGCGTAGCGCCAGGTAGCCAGGCCCCGGTTCCAGTCGGCTACGTGCAGCTTGGACTTGACACCATCTTCGTATTGCACGGTCGCGCCAAACTTGCACACCGAATTCATTGAGGTCATCAGCGGCCGCGACAGGTGTTCCAGGGCGTTGTCGTAGGCGGCGCGCCGTATAGCGTTCTCACTGATCACCGCCGAGACCGGCAGGATCACCGGTGCTGGCAGGAAGTCATCGCGCCGAAGGATGTCGTTGATCAGGAAGCGCGAGAGCCGGCCATTGCCGTCACCCAGCGGGTGGATGTAGACGAAGCCAAAGGATAGGGCCGCCGCTCGCAGCAGCGGGTTTTGCCCACGGGTGCGCTGCTCGAATGCACGCAGTCCCTCCATCATCTCGGCCACCATTTCATGGTGCGGCGCCAGATAGTCGATCACGGGCTCGAAGATCGAGTTGGTGTGCCCGACAAAAACCGGGGACCGGCGAATGCCTGGCTTGGCGCCCACCATCTTGGCGCCCATGATGGCCCGCTGAATCATCAGCATCCCCTCTTCCGTGAGGGCGGACTCGATGCTGCCGCAGTGCGTGCTCATGGCGCCCGCCAGGCGGCGGATGCGGTCCTCTTCTTTACCCTCGGACTCGATGGCAAAGCTGGCCTTGCTCTCCTTGACGGTCAGCCAGTTGACAGCACGCTCGATCGTCTCGAGCCCGAACTGATCAACCATGCTGTCGATCTCGGCGCGCAGTGGCGCCGGGTCAGCCGGGCCCTGCCCCCCAAAAGCGACCATCGGGCAAAAGGAGCGGGTGCCCGGGAGGTTGTTGTTGATGCGCCAGCGGCGCACCTTGTCGGACACCGTCGCGGTGAGGTAGCGGGACGAACCGAGCAAGTCGACGTAGTTCCCACCGGCGTCGCCCACCCCGTCCAGGATGGAATCGGTGAGCCACTCATAGAGGAAGCCGCTGCGGCGCGCGTACGCACCCGTGGGCTCTTCCAGCGCCCATTTGGCGATCGGCTCAGGTCCGGTGACCTCGAAGAGACGGTGGAGAAAATCCAGCTCGACGCCCTCATACTTGAGCGCAAACGTCAGGTGCGCGCTCAGCGTCGTATCCGGCTGGTAATGTGCTGGGTACGTCTCGACCGTGAAGCCGTTTGACGCCGCGCTGGAGCGCGCTGAGCCTATGACGCTGCGGACCCGAAAGGGCTGCACCGGCGCCACGTCATACGCCTCCGACAGCCACTTATATCCGGCGTATCCGTCTACATTTTGCATACAGCGACCTTAAAACAGTTATTTGCGCCATGTTCTGCGGTAAAACGTTTACGGTCAACGGCGCGCGTCGAAGCCCGCTCCACGCCGACGAACATAGCCGTCGGCACAGTCCCGGCCATGTTGATGGGGCAGGGCCCCGATGCTTGCGCCGGGTGAAATCCGTCGGTCCCATAAGGAATCCTGATTAGCAACGATGCTCAGCCAGGCACCCCAACGGGTCTATACTGTACG
>JBEOKH010000217.1:0-13623 GCA_040275625.1 Thauera sp.
TGAACAATGCGTTCGGTGACATGCTGCTGAACTTCGTCATGGCAACGATGTTCATTGTGCTGCCAACGTTTTGGGTAGCCGCGTTGGGGTGGGTTGGGGTGCGGGCAGGTGGGGCACTTCAGGGCCTTTCAGACGCCACGCGACCGGCCGGCCAAGCCGGCGGAAAAGGATCCGGAACCGTGTCAAATAGACTTCGGTGAGCGAGTCTTTCCCGTGCTCAAAGCACTCAGTCTTTATCGTATCGTGGGTCTGGAGCGTCGTTGTATAGGATTGGGTCGTACCCCGGGTTATGCTTGTGCTCAGCCTGTTCCCCAATCGCCCATTCTTCTGTTTCGTCGCCCTCGGAGTCTCGTGCCATCCAGGCTGCAACCACAATAACCGCGAGCAACAACGCCAACCAGAACGCGGTGTAGGCCAGTACGCTAAGTACGACAAGTTGGAGGGCCAGCAATGCCGCACCGGCCATGCCAGGCACCCATCCCAGTGCCGCCAGCCGCCCGTGCGCCTTACGATCCAGGCGCACGAATCCCCGCCACGTCCGGCCCAGCATCCGGCCGACGCGCTCTGCGAAGGTGGTGTGTACGGCGGGCTTCATCGTGGATACTTTTCCAAACTTGGCTCAGGATCGCTCTACCGGACCAGGATCGGGCTCCACGCCGATGCGGTAGTCCGCAACGAAACGAGGCCAGCCTGCATGGCCAGGCAAGTCGATGTCCTCGATCAGCTTGACCTTCCGCTCGGCCCGCTCGAACAGGGCGATGCTGGTGGCGGGGTAGTTGTTGCGCGACGGATAGCGCACACCGTCGAACAATGGCACACCATCGCTCCCCTGCATCGCATGCACCAGACTGGACACCTGCTGCGTGTGCGTGTAGCCGCGACTGGCCAACTGCTCCAGGTTCAAGCCAAAGTAGCCGGCCATCACGCCTTCGGCCGTCAGGTCGACCAAATGCAGTTCTTCCCGCACGCCGACCGCGCGTACCAGACGGCTCTGGACTTCTGCCAGTGCGATCGAGCGCTTGGTGTCCTTGTCCCACAGGTGCTTGTGGAATACGGACTCCATCAATGCCGTGGGGAGGTCGCGGCCCAGGTAGAGCACGCCGTAGTCCCGGGCTGGCGCGTCGTAACGGTTGGTGCCGTCACGGCCGAAGTACAGCGGCTGGCCCCGGTAGACCACGCGACTCACATGCTGGAGCAGTGTGCCCGTCTCGATTCGGAACGAGGTCAACCCGATACTCACGCCAACCCCACCTCAATGGATGCTCAGCACGTTGAGCACCGCCCTGGCCACCTCACTGACCGAATCGGCAGTCACGGCCTCCACCGGCGAGCGAGCGTCCAGACTCTCGAGCGGCTCGGACAGGGCGCGGTACAGCGTCCAGTTGTCGACCTCGACCGCCCCTTGCAGCACGGCCTGCGTCAACCGTTGCTTCACGGGATCGAGTTGCCAGTCGGGCAACTTCTGGCCGCGAGGCCCGACGTTCAGTGCCAGCAACCGGCGTGCATCGATGTCCTTGTAGATCTGCTGTCGCGACTTATTTGCCAGCCGGGCGAACTCGGGCAGCGGCAGATTGTGCGACTGATCGAAGGCTTCCAGCATCGCGGCGCGACCGCGCTGGATGTCGGTCTCGCCCGGCACCCAACGGGTGCTGGCGCGCAGCGCAGCCGCCTTGCGCGCCAAGGTCTGCTCCGTGGTTTCCACCAGTGGCATTTCGAGGGAAGGCGGAAGCGCCACCGCTTCCACACGTTCATGCACAAACGCCTGCAGTTCGGCTGCAAAGGCCCGGGCATCCCGGATTTCGACGCTGGCGGAGAAGCGGCGCACGACATCATCCACCGTGACGCGCGGCAGGTGATCGGCGATGAATTCGAGGGTCTTGGGCATGGTCATCCTCCGTAAACGGGACTGAGACAACAGCAATCTAGTCTCCCATGTCTCTCTTGTCAATTATGTCAACACCCTGCGCCACCCCATGTCATGCACACATCATCCAGGTGGCCAATGGGGTCACGTAGGGTAAGCCCATCCGGGAACGTGGTGGTCATCCAATCCGGTCTAAGTCCGCCACGCATTGACCCTGGAGTCATCAAGCCAAATGCCCTAAATCCCAAAGGATCGAAGGCTAAAAGGTCGCGAAGGGGGAAGGGAACGGGAGCAAGGGGAAAGGCCCTGCCCGAAAACGCCAAAAGGCTCCCCCGACCAGCCCACCATCCGGAGTTCGCCATGCTCTCGCTGTTCCAACGCAAACGGGTACGCCCCGCCGTCAGCGTGCAGCCCACTCCCACCGAAGCGTCCAAAGGGCTGATGTGGCCGGAGTCGGCCACATCGCTGCTGGCGACGCCGCGTCGGCAGAAGCTGCTGGAACACATCTGGCAGCGCACCTCGCTGTCGCGCCGCCAGTTTGCCACGCTCTACCTCGCTCCGCTGGAGCGCTACGTCGAGTTGGTCCAGCAGTTCCCAGCTTCCGAAAGCCATCACCATGCCTATCCGGGTGGCATGCTGGACCACGGCCTGGAGATCGTCGCCTATGCGCTCAAGCTGCGGCAGTCGCACCTGCTGCCCGCCGGCGCCACACCGGAAGCGCAGGCCGCCCAAGCCGAGGCCTGGACCGCCGGCACCGCCTACGCGGCGCTGCTGCACGACATCGGCAAGATCGCCGTCGACCTGCATGTGGAGTACGACGACGGCGCGGTCTGGCACCCCTGGCATGGGCCACTGCGGCGACCGTACCGATTCCGCTACCGCAAGAACCGCGAGTACCGGTTGCACAGCGCCGCCACCGGACTGCTCTATGCCCGCCTGCTCGATCGCGACATCTTCGACTGGCTGAGCGGCTACCCCGACCTCTGGGCCGCCTTGCTCTACGTCCTCGCCGGCCAGTACGAGCACGCCGGCACGCTCGGCGAGCTGGTGGTGCAGGCCGACCAGGCATCGGTGGCCCAGGAACTCGGCGGCGATCCCGGCAAAGCGCTGGCGGCGCCCCGGCACGCGCTGCAACGCAAACTGCTGGACGGCCTGCGCTATCTGCTCAAGGAAGAATTCAAGCTGAACCAACCCCAGGCCTCGGATGGCTGGCTGACCCAGGACGCCCTCTGGCTGGTGAGCAAGACCGTCTCCGACAAGTTGCGCGCGCACTTGCTGTCGCAGGGCATCGACGGCATTCCGTCGAGCAACACGGCCGTGTTCAACGTGCTGCAGGACCATGGTATTGCCTTGGCCACGCCGGACGGCAAGGCGATCTGGAAGGCCACCGTCACGAGCGACGCCGGCTGGTCGCACAGCTTCACCTTCCTGAAGCTGTCGCCCGCGGCGATCTGGGAACACGCCGACCGGCCGGCTTCCTTCGCAGGCCGTGTGTTGGTCGATCAGGAGGAACAGGAAGAGACGGTGCCGCAGACGCCCGTTGAGCCTGAAGCCCATCGCGTGGAACACGCGGCAGCGGCTCCAGCGGTCATGCGGGCCGCACCGATGACCGCGGACAACGACGTGGCGGCGCTGCTCGATCTGCTGGACGTCACGCCCACACCATCGACGCTACCGATCGCATCCGAGCCCGAGGTCGGCACAGATGTTGGCGTCGAGGCTGACCCCGTACCGATGCCGGCAACCGCGCTGTCGGCCACGGCGAGCCACACAGCGGCCCAGGAGCGCGCCGAACCTTCCGGCACCCACTTCATGGCCTGGCTGCGTCAGGGCATCCAGACGCGCAAACTCATCATCAACGATGCCAAGGCGCTGGTGCACACCGTCGATGGAACGACCTACCTCGTCAGCCCTGGTGTCTTTCAGCGCTATGCGCAGGAACACCTGCTGGTCGCCGCGCTGGCCAAGCCGGAAAAGCTGGAGGGATGGCAGTGGGTGCAGAAGCGTTTCGAAAAGCTGGGCCTGCACCGCAAGCAGGCCAGCGGGCTGAACATCTGGCCCTGTGAAGTCACAGGGCCGCGCAAGTCACGGCGGCTGCACGGCTACCTGTTGACCGATCCCCAGACGCTGTTCCAGGAGGTGCCTCCGAACAATCCGCACCTGCGTCTCGCCGACGAAACCGCAAAGCGCGAAAATTCAGCCTTGGGGGGCAGGAACGACGACCAGGAATAGACCAGCCGCCGCAATACAGGTCGGCTTCAGTCCGAGGAATTGGGCGATGCCAGCTTGTCCTCGGTGAGTGCCATCAGATGTGCAGAACTGCATTTCAGCGCACGGGCGATCTTGAGGATCAGGGGGAGCGTGGGAACGTGTTCGCCACGCTCGATCTTGCCCATGTGCGAGCGCTCGATCCCGGCCAGATGGGCCAGCGCCTCTTGGGAGATGGCCTGGTTCATTCTTTCTTCGCGCACGGCCGCCCCAAACGCGATGGCGGGTTCCGCTTCGTAGGTGGTGGTGCCGGTAGGCCGGCCTCGTTGAATCGATCGCTTTTGCATTGTCAAAAGCGTCGAATACAGCCACGATCTAAACCACGTTAAACTTAACTCAATCCAGCGGCGCCCCAGTCGCCGCGAATCCACTGCCTGGAGGGAGCTGGACGTGAAATCGAGCGATGCCTCCACCGAAATTCGAGTGGCCGTCCTTGGCGAATGGGTGCCGCCCCAGCTTGCTGATGTGCTCGCACTGCAGCGCGCCGAAGAGCCGGAGATCCCCGCAGCTCTCGTCGGCTGCACGGCCGATGACCAGGCCACACAGCAGCCAGGCGAAGGCTTCGACTTCGCCTTGTCCACGGCTGCTTGGCAGTGGCCGGGCTGGGTATGCGAGGCGCTGTGGCATGACACGCTGGCGGTCGCAGTGGCCAAGCGCTCGCACTTGCTGGCTTACCACGAAGTGCCTTGCTGCGAAGTGCTCAAACAGCCCTTGATCTGCGCACAGTCAACGGCCGACGAGCCATGGCGCGCGGTGGCACAACGTCTATTCGAGGATGCGCTTCAGGATCGCGAGCAGACGGTCAGCACCTTCGACATGGCGATGACGCTCGTCTCTGCGGGATATGGCATCGCCGTCGCGCCGGCCGTGAGGCTGACCGGCTACCAGCGCCGAGGCATCGCTGTGCGGCCGCTGGCAGGCGCACCGACCGTCGTGATGGCCTACCTGCTGCGTCCCCATGCGTCGTTGACCGAGCCCCAAGCGAGGTTTGCGCGCCGCGCCCGATCCGTGTCCTGACGCCTCCGGCGCCACTCGTGCTTGGCAAAGTCGTGCTTAATCCCTGGTTTGCTAGGCATTGTGCCGAGAGAGGCGAGGCCGAGCCCCACGCGAGACTCGTCCTTGGCATCGTTTCGCAGCCGACGCTTGGCCGGCGTTCTGACGCCATGCAGCTGTCCCAGTCAGCGCCTGCCGTTATGCGAGCCTCAACTGCTGCGGGGACCACTCGCTCTCCTTCACGGTCGTGCTCACCGCCATGATGAGCTTGTCGAGGTTGGTGGCGGTGGCGCTTTCCAGGGCTGAGCGGCCGCGCAGCATTGCGCGGGGCTGCAGGAGCGCGTGGTAGATCTGCCAGGGGTCTGAGCCCTGGGTCAGCTTGAGGACGGCCTGAATCAGGGCATGCTTGACTGGATCGAGATGCCAATCCGGCACGCGCTGGCCGCGGTTGCCGAGGTTCAGTGCCAGCAGGTTGCCCGCCTTGATCTCGTAGCTGATCCACCTGCGGGACTTGCCCGCCATCTTCGCGTACTCGGCAACTGGCAGATTGTGCGGTGCCTCGAAGACATCGACCAGTTCCATCCGCTCGCGCTGAATGTCGGAAAGCGGCTGCTCCATCACCGACCGTGGCGACGTGACCGCGGGCAACCGATGCGTTGCGGCCGATACCAGCGGCATTGCGTCCCCGGGCTTCGTCACGATCAGCAGCGGCGCCACTGCAGGCTTGGGCGGCGCGCTGCCGGCTTCCGCGTCCGAAATGACGGGCACGCCTTCCAGATGCACGGTGAGCGGCATGCTCGCCTGTTCGACCAGGTTCTGCTCAAACAGGTCGAGCCGGTCGGCCCAGTCCTGCATCATTCGCCGCCGCTGCTCCACGTACTCAGCGTGGTTGTACGTGGCACTGACCTTGTTGGGATCGACGTGAGAGAGCTGCGCATCCACCCACACCTTCGGGTAGCCGATCTCGTTGAGCGCGGTGGACATCGTGGCCCGGAGGCCATGTCCGGTCAGCAGGTCGCGATAGCCCATGCGCTTGAGGGCACTGTTGAGCGTGTTCTCGCTCATGCGCTTCTTCATTTCGCTGTCGTGCCGGAAGAGGTAGTGCTGGGCCGGTTTGAATTGCTCCAGCATGTGGCGAACGATCTCGATGGCCTGCACCGACAGAGGCACGATGTAGGGCGGCATGTCCTTGGGCAACTGGCGCTTCTTGCGCATGTCCATCTGGAGTTGCTTCACGACGTCCGGCGGGATGATCCAGAGGCCCCGATCGAGATCGAACTGATCCGGTGTGGCCAGGCGCAGCTCGCCGGTTCGCACACCGGTCAGTAGCAACAGCCGCAGGCCGAGCTGGGTCTGCAACCGGCCACGGTACTTGCGCAGACGCTGCAACAGCCTCGGCAGATCGGCCATGCGCAGGAACGGGTTGTGGTTGACGGGGGGCAGCGGCAATGCCACCACGTCGAGATCGGAGGCCGGGTTCTGTTCCAGGCCCGGCACGATCACCAGCGCGTAGCGGAACATCTGGTTGAACCAAGTCCGGACCTTCTCGGCGACGGAGAGCGCCTTGCGCCGCTCGATCCTGGCGATCACCTCCAGCAGGTCAGGCCGCTTGATCTCGTAGATCGAACGCTTGCCCAGAAACGGCAACACATCCTTGGCGAAGACGCGGGGGAGGATCGAGAGGGTGGTCTGGCGGCCCTTCTTGAGGCTGAGTTCGCGGTGGGCCAGCCACTTCCTGTATATCGCCTCGAAGGTGTTCTCACCGGCGAGCTTGGCCGCGCCGCGACTTTGCTTGCGATGGATGCGAGGGTTGATGTCCTTGGCCACCAAGGCTCGTGCTTCGTCGCGCAGGGCGCGTGCCGCGCGAAGGGAAACCTCAGGGTAGGTACCCAGCGACATCCGTTTGGGTTCTTTCAGCCAGTAGTAGCGAAAGTGCCAGCTCTTGCCCCCGGTGGCCGTGACGGCCAGAAAGAGGCCATCCATGTCCCTGAGGGTGTAGGCCTTGCCGGTGGCCTTGGCCCGGCGCACCTCCAAGTCTGAGAGTGCCATGTTCCAGCTCCTGAACTTGAGTCAGGAGCCAGATGCTTAACCCATCGACCTTGGCGCTCCACGAACAATCCGGAAGCCGCCGTGCCCGCAAAAATGGACACAATTATGGACATAAAAGTCGCGGCTTCAGGTGGATTTCGGTGGATGTCCATGGAACATCGCTGCGCTTTAAAAGCGTTTTTTATCAACGACTTGATGAGCTTCTTGGACGTCCACGGAGCTCCGTGGAAAATGTGCAGTGGAGCGGGTGAAGGGAATCGAACCCTCGTCATCAGCTTGGGAAGCTGAGGTAATGGCCATTATACGACACCCGCATTTCGGACCGGCCTTGGCCTGATCGCGAAAGACGGCGGATTGTACTGCCAGCGGCGGCCGGCTTCAACTTCGGCGGCAGGCTCAGGTGGTGAGCCGCTCCATCGCCTCGCGGATGCGGGCAGGTTCGTCCATCTTTAGGATGCGCTGCACCTTGGGGGCGAGCTCGCCCAGATCGGCGCGCAGCACCTGCTGCTTGATCTCGAGGATGTTGCCCGGGTGCATCGAGAAGTTGCGCAGGCCCATGCCGAGCAGCAGCTCGGTGTAGAGCGGGTCGCCGGCCATCTCGCCGCACACCGCCACCGGCAGGCCATAGCGGGCCCCGGTGGCGATGGTGCCGGCGATCAGCTTGAGCACCGCGGGGTGGAGCGGGTCGTACAGGTGCACCACGGCTTCGTCCGAGCGGTCGATCGCCAGCGTGTATTGGATGAGATCGTTGGTGCCGATCGACAGGAAGGCCAGGCGGCGGATGAACATGCCGAGCGACAGCGCGGCGGCGGGCACCTCGATCATGCCGCCGATGCGGATGCCCTCGTCGAACTTGACCTTCTCGGCGCGCAACTCGACCTTGGCCTTCTCGACCAGGGCGAGGCACTGGTCGATCTCCTGCGCATGCGCGAGCATCGGCACCATGATCTGCAGCTTGCCGTGCGCCGAGGCGCGCAGCAGGGCGCGTAACTGGGTCTTGAACATCTTCGGTTCGGCAAGCGAGTAGCGCACCGCGCGCAGGCCGAGCGCCGGGTTCGGTTCGACGCGCGCCGGTATCCCATTGAGCGCCTTGTCGGCGCCGACGTCGAAGCTGCGGATGGTGACCGATTTGCCGGGCATGGCCTTGACCACCGCGCGGTAGGCCTCGTACTGCTCGTCTTCGTCGGGCAGCGTGTCGCGGCCGATGAAGAGGAACTCGGTGCGGTACAGGCCGATGCCGTCGGCGTTGGCGTTCTTGACCGCGGGCAGGTCCTTGGGGCCCTCGATGTTGGCGAGCAGATTGACCTCCTCGCCGTCGAGCGTGGCGGCGCGCGTGTCGCGCAGGCGGTTGAGCTTGGAGCGCTCGATCTCGAGCTCGCTGCGGCGCAGGCGGTATTCTTCGACGATCTCGTCGTCGGGCGCGACGATGATCACGCCGCGAGTGCCGTCGACGATGACGAGCTCGTCTTCCTCGAGCAGGTCACGCACATGGTGCAGGCCGACCACCGCCGGGATCTTCAGGCTGCGGGCGACGATCGCGGTGTGGCTGGTGGGGCCGCCGACGTCGGTGACGAAGCCGGCGATGTTGTGGTCGCGGAAGCCGATGGTGTCGGCGGGCGACAGGTCGTGGGCGACCACGATCGTACCCAGACCGTCGCGCCGTCGCGGCGGCAGATGGCCGGGGTGACCGAGCAGCACCTTGACCAGACGCTCCACCACCTGCACGACGTCGGCCTGGCGTTCGCGCAGGTAGGGGTCCTCGATCTGGCGGAACTGCTCGACCACGTGCTCCATCTGCTGCACCAGCGCCCACTCGGCGTTGCAGCGCCGCTCGGTGATGAGCTGGCGCGCGGCGTCGATCAGCATCGGATCGGCGAGCATCATCAACTGCAGGTCGACGAAGGCGCCAACCTCGCTGTGCGCCTGGCCGGAGGCGGTGACCGCCTTGAGCCCGATCAGCTCGCCCTGCACGGTTGCCACCGCTTCGTCGAGGCGGTCGAGTTCCTCGTCCAGATACTTCGGCGCGACGTGGTAGTGGTTGACCTCGAGCAGCGCGTGCGAGATCAGGTGTACATGGCCGATCGCGATGCCCTGCGAGACCGCCAGCCCGTGGAGGGTGAAGGGCATCTCACTCCCCTTCGCCGAAGCGATCGGCGATCAGGTCCTGGATCGCCAGCAGCGCCTGGTCGGCCTGCTCGCCCTGGGTATCGATGGTGATCGTGGTGCCGCGCGCCGCGGCCAGCATCATCACACCCATGATGCTCTTGGCGTTGACCCGCCGCGCGTTGCGCTCGAGCCAGACCTCGCACGGGAAGCTGCTGGCGAGCTGGGTGAGCTTGGCCGAGGCGCGCGCGTGCAGGCCGAGCTTGTTGATGATCGGGGCGTCTGCTCGCGGCATGTTCCGTTTCTCCCTGCCTTCTTGTCTTGTGTCGTGTATCGGTCGTCGAACGCTGCGGTCAGCTTGCCGTCACCCGCACCGCGCCCTCGCAGGCGCCGCTCAAGGCGCGCTCGAGCAGGGCGGACATGTCCTCCGAGCGGTGGGTCAGCACGCGCAGCAGCATCGGCAGGCTCACGCCGGCGACCAGCTCGATCCGCCCCGGCTCCAGCAGTTGCATGGCGATGTTGCCGGGCGTGGCGCCATGGATGTCGGTCAGCAGCAGCACGCCATTGCCGCCGTCCACCCGGGCGATCATGTCGCACGCCAGGGGAAGGAGCTCGTCGGGGTCGTCCTGGGCCGATACCCCGAGCTGCCCGAGCAGGGGCGGCCGCTTGTCGAGCACATGGCAGACGCACTGGATCAGCGATTCGCCGAGCGTGCCGTGGGTGACGAGGAAAATGCCGATCATGGGGGTGTCTCCGCTGCCCCCGATTCTAGCCGACTCGCCGGTGGGCGTGCCGGCGAAGGGGCGCTGGCGCGCGACGCAGGGGCCGGGCGTCGGCGTGCGCGTCCCTTTCGCGCGCCGACGCCGCGACAGACGCGCACCTCCAGATCCTTGTAATGCATTTGTGCAAAATATAATGCAAAAAAATGATAGACTCCGCCCCCGCTCTCGCCACGGCGGGTCTTGCCGCGCGCGTGGCAGCACAATCCAGGGGAACTTCATGACGGAAAGCAGGGACCCGATGGCCCCGGATGGGGCCGTCAACCCGATCGACACCGACTACAAGGTCGGTCAGGACAACATCCTCGTCAATGTCGGGCCTTTCGGCCTCGACATCCACAACCGCGTGTTCGCGATCTCCGGCCTGCTGGTGGTCGCCTTCGTGGTATTGACGCTGGCCTTCCAGAACCAGGTCGAGCCGCTGTTCACCGCCATGCGCGGCTGGCTGACCTCGAACCTCGACTGGTTCTTCATCAGCGCCGGCAACGTCTTCGTGCTGGTGTGCCTCGGCCTGGCCATCTCGCCGCTGGGCAAGGTGCGCCTGGGCGGCACCGAGGCCACGCCCGACTACACGTATCTGGGCTGGTTCTCGATGCTGTTCGCCGCCGGCATGGGCATCGGGCTGATGTTCTTCGGCGTCTCCGAGCCGTTGTCGCACTTCGGCAGCGCCTTCGGCGGCACGGCGATGGAGAACGGCGTGCGCACCGACTGGGCGCCGCTCGGCGCCGCGGCGGGTGACGCCGAGGCGGCGACCCGGCTCGGCATGGCGGCGACGATCTACCACTGGGCGCTGCACCCGTGGGCGATCTACGCCATCCTGGCGCTCGGCCTGGCGCTGTTCTCGTTCAACAAGGGCCTGCCGCTGACGGTGCGCTCGGTGTTCTATCCGCTGCTGGGCGAGCGCATCTGGGGCTGGCCCGGCCACGTCATCGACATTCTCGCCGTGCTGGCGACGCTGTTCGGCCTTGCCACCTCGCTCGGCTATGGCGCGGCGCAAGCGAGCTCCGGCCTCAACTTCCTCTTCGACGTGCCGCTCGGCAACACCACGCAGGTCGTGCTGGTGATCGGCATTACCGCGATCGCGCTGTTCTCGGTGGTTGCCGGCCTGGACGCCGGCGTCAAGCGCCTGTCCGAGATCAACATGATCCTGGCCGTGCTGTTGCTGGTGTTCGTGGTCGCGGTCGGTCCGACGGTGGACATCCTGACCGGCTTCTTCGGCAATCTTGGGGCATATTTTCAGCACCTGCCGGCGCTGTCCAACCCGGTCGGGCGCGACGACGCCAACTTCTCGCAGGGCTGGACGGCCTTCTACTGGGCGTGGTGGATCTCGTGGTCGCCCTTCGTCGGCATGTTCATCGCGCGCGTGTCGCGTGGCCGCACGGTGCGCGAGTTCATCGTTTCGGTGCTGATCGTGCCCTCACTGGCCTGCGTGCTGTGGATGACGGTGTTCGGCGAGACCGCGATCATCCAGTTCGTGCGCGACGGCTACGACGCCGCCACAAAGGCCGAGCTGCCGCTGCAGCTCTTCTCCATGCTCGATGCGCTGCCGCTGGCGCAGATCACGTCCTTCATCGCCATCATCCTGGTGGTGGTGTTCTTCGTGACCTCGTCCGACTCGGGCTCGCTGGTGATCGACGTCATCGCCGCGGGTGGCAAGGTCGATGCGCCGACCGCGCAGCGTGTGTTCTGGTGCGTGTTCGAGGGTCTGGTGGCGATCGCGCTCATCCTCGGCGGCGGCCTGGTGGCGCTGCAGGCGATGGCGGTGTCGACCGGCCTGCCCTTCACCATCGTGCTGCTGATGTCGACGGTGGCGGTGATCAAGGGCCTGATGTCGGAGCCGCGCGTGCGCTGAGCGCCTCGGCTACGATGGATCGCCCGACCCCGGCGATGGCTTCCATGCAGATCGAACAGCTCGAGATCCTCGACTTCCTCCGTGCCCACCGGCCCTTCGACGAGCTGCCGGAAGAGGCGCTGCAGCGCACGGCCGTGACGATCGACGTGCGCTACTACAAGGCCGGCGAGCGTATCGTCGAGTTCGGCGAGGTGGCCGAATACTGGCACCTGGTGCGCAGCGGCGCGGTGGAGGTGTTCCGGCGCAACGGCACGCTCTACAACCGCCTTACCGAGGGCGGCTATTTCGGCGAGTTCGGCCTGCTGCGCAGCGGGCGGGTGCGCTTCCCGGTGGTGGCGCTGGAGGATGCGCTGATCTACCTGATCCCGCGCGAGGTCTTCGCCGAGCTGTTCGACCAGCACGAGGCCTTCGCCGACTACGTCGAGGTCGAGGACAAGACCCGCCTGCGCCAGGCCATGTCGCGCAAGGAGGACGCCAACGACCTGCTGTCGGCCACGGTCGCGACGCTGGTGGGGCGCGCGGCGGTGACGCTCGACAGCACGGCGACCGTGCGCGAGGTGGCGCAGCGCATGAGCGAGGAGGGCGTCTCCTCGCTGCTGATCGTGGATGTGCACCCCGACGTGCCCGGCCTGCCGCAGCTCTCGGGCATCATCACCGACCGCGACCTGCGCACCCGCCTGGTGGCGCCCGGTCTGGCCTACGACACGCCGGCGACCGAGATCATGTCTTCGGGCGTGGTGTCGGTGAACCACAACCAGCTCGTGTTCGAGGCCATGCTGGTGATGCTGCGCCACAACGTGCATCACCTGCCGGTGCTCGACAACCTGCGCCCGGTGGGGGTGGTGGCGCTGTCCGACATCATCCGCTACGAGTCGCGCAACAGCCTGTTCCTGGTCGGCAGCATCTTCCGCCAGCAGTCGCAGGACGAGCTCGCCACCCTGGTGCCGGAGGTGCGCGCCTGCTTCGCGCGCATGGTGGCCGAGGACGCCAGCTCGCAGATGATCGGCAGCGCGATGGCGGCGATCGGGCGCAGCTTCAAGCAGCGCCTGCTCGAGCTCGCCGAGGCCGAGCTCGGCCCGCCGCCGGTACCGTATTGCTTCCTCGCGCTCGGCTCGATGGCGCGCCAGGAGCAGCTGCTCGTCACCGACCAGGACAACGCGCTGGTGCTCGACAACCGCTTCGACCCGGCGCGCCACGACGCCTACTTCAAGGCCCTCGCCACCTTCGTCAGCGACGGCCTGGCGCGCTGCGGCTACAGCTACTGCACCGGCGGCGTGATGGCGACCAACGACAAGTGGCTGCAGCCGCTCGCGGTCTGGGAGCGCACCTTCACCGACTGGATCGAGCGCCCCACGCCCGAGTCCCTGCTCCACGCCGGCATCTTCTTCGACCTCGACGGCGTGTGGGGCAAGACCGCGTGGGCGAACCGGCTGCGCGAGCTCATCGCGCGCAAGGCCCGCGGCAACTCGCGCTTCCTAGCCTGCATGGCGCGCAACGCGCTGCAGCGCACGCCGCCGCTGGGTTTCTTCAAGGACTTCGTGGTCGAGTCCGACGGCCGCCACACCGGCGCGATCAACATCAAGCGCCGCGGCACCGCGCCGCTCGCCGACCTCATCCGCGTGCATGCGCTGGCGATCGGTGCGGAGTCGCTGAACTCCTTCGAGCGCCTCAAGGACATCATCGACGCCGCCATCCTGCCGCTCGGGCGCGGGCAG
>JBEOKH010000218.1:0-4481 GCA_040275625.1 Thauera sp.
AGCGCCCGGTCCAGCACCGTCGCGAACGGCTCCGCCTTCATGAAGCCCACCACGCGCATGCCCTCGCGCTCCTGGCCCGCGCCGTCGAAGAAGATGATCCCCGGCGGGCCGAACAGCCCGAAGCGCTTGAGGAGCGCCTTGTGCGCGTCGTCGTTGGCGGTGACGTCGGCCTTGAGCAGCAGCATGCGGCCCATGCGCTCGGCCACGCGCGCGTCGCTGAAGGTGAAGCGCTCCATCTCCTTGCACGACACGCACCAGTCGGCATAGAAGTCGAGCAGCACCGGGCGGTCGGTCTGCGCGAGGCGCGCGTCGAGCTCGGCGATGGAATTCACCTTCTCGAACTGCGGCACATTCACCGCCGCCGCGCCCTGCGCACGCAACACCGACAGCGGCTGCAGGGGGTCGCGCGAACCGGCGAGCGCGCCCACCAGGATCGCCGCGCCGCAAAGCAGCAGCACCACGCCGACGCCCTTCCAGAAGCGCTGCCAGCCCCTGGCCTGCGGCGGCAGCGGGTCGATGGCGTGCAGGAAGATCGCCGAGAACAGCAGTAGCGCGGCCCAGCCGAGCATGGTCGCCAGGGCCGGGATCACCGGGGTGATCATCCACAGCGCGACCGCCAGCAGCATCATGCCGAAGGCCTTCTTGACGCCCTCCATCCACGGCCCCACCTTGGGCAGCAGGCTGCGCGAGGCCACGCCCACCGCGAGCAAGGGCGCGCCCATGCCCAGGCCCATCGCGAACAGCGCCCAGCCGCCGAGCACCGCGTCGCCGGTCTGCGCGATGTAGAGCAGCGCACCGGCGAGGGGCGCGGCGACGCAGGGGCCGACGATCAGCGCGGACAGCACGCCCATCACGGTCACGCCGCCGAGGTTGCCGCCTTTCTCGTGGCTGGCGGTGCTGGCGAGCCGGCTCTGCAGCGCCGAGGGCAGCTGCAGCTCGTAGAAGCCGAACATCGACAGCGACAGCAGCACGAAGACGAGCGCGAAGACCGACAGCACCCACACGTTCTGCAGCGCGGCTGACAACATCGTGCCGGTCATGCCCGCGGCGACGCCGGCGAGCGCGTAGGTCGCCGCCATGCCCAGCACGTAGGCGAGCGACAGCGCGAAGGCGCGCAGGTGCGAGACCTTGTGGCCCTGGCCGACGATGATGCCCGACAGGATCGGGATCATCGGGAAGGTGCACGGGGTGAAGGCGAGCAGCAGGCCGAAACCGAAGAAGCTGAGCAGGATCAGCGGTACGCTGGCGCCGGCGAGCAGGCGGGCGATGTCGCCGGTCTCGTCACTGGAGACGGCGCTGGTGGTCTGCGCCGCGTCGGCGTTCGCGCCCGGGGCGCTCGATGCCGAACTGGATGCGCTCGACCCGCCACCAAGCACGCTGCCGAGGAAGCTGCCGCCGGACTTCTTCGGCGGCGCGGTGAGGTCGATCGACGCCTGCTGCGTGGTCGGCGGGTAGCAGATGCCACCGTCCCAGCAGCCCTGCGCGGTCGCAAAGAGCTCGAAGCGGGTGGTGCCAGCGGGCGCCTGCACCGGCACCAGGATGCGCAGCTCGCCGCGGTGGGTCTCGACCTCACCGAAGAAGTCGTCCCTGTGCGTCTTGCCCGCGGGCTTCTCCGCGGTGCCGAAGGTGACGCCCGCAGGCTCGGCCTCGAAGCGGAATTTGTCGCCATACAGGTAGTAGTCCCTGGCGACCTCGAACACCACCTCGATCGTCTGCGCATCGAGCGCCTGCGCGCGCATCGCGAAGGCCTTCTCGGGCGCGATCGGGTTGGCGTGGGCGGCGGGCGCCAGGGCAAGCAGGCTTGCCAGCACGGCAAACAGCCACAGCAGGCGGTGAAGGGTGAGGGAGGGCGGTATCGGCAGGGACATCGGTATTCAGCGGGGGGCGTGTCGGGCTGGGTGGGTCGGGGGGCGGGCGGAGCGCGTGGCGCGAACCTGCGCGCGTTCCGCGTCAGGCGGGCGGCCGCGTTGCCGCGTTCACCCAGGCCAGGTAAGCGTCCAGCCCATGCTCCACAGGGACCGCCACGATCTCGGGAAGTTCGTAGGGGTGACGGGCGCGGATCGCGGCTTCCAGTTCCGCGTAGCGCGCGCGCGTGGTCTTCAGCAGCACCGGCACCTCGCTCGCCGTCTCGACCGCAGCCTGCCAGCGATAGACCGAGGTGCACGGCGCCAGGATGTTGGCGCACGCGGCCAGCCGCGCCTCGACCAGCGCGCTGCCCAGCGCGGCAGCCGTGGCGTGGTCGGGCAGGTTGGTGAGGACGAGCAGCACCCGCTGGTCGTCGGCGAGGGTCGATGCGGGGGATGCGTTCGAGGAGGACATGATCGTGCGGGCGGGCGAGAACGGCCGCTATTGTCCCAGAAAGCCCGCCTTGTCGATCTGTGCCGGATCAAGCGCAGCCATCCGGACAATCCCTTGCGATCGCTGGAGGCAGATGAACCCGATCGGTCCGTCGCACCCGTCTCAGGGCTCGGTGAGGATCCGCCCGGCCAGGCTCAGCGCGTCCCCGTCGACGCGCATCACGATGATCTCGCCGGCGGCCGGGAACACGCCCGCCAGCGCGGTGATGTTCACCTGGTGCGTCACCAGCACCCGCGGCGGCGGGCCGCTCGCCTGTCCGGCGATCAGCGCGCGCGCGGCGCGGGTGTGCCGGGCCTCGTCGCCGCGCCCGGCAAAGAAGGAGTTGAGCCCCGCGAAGGGGGTGACCTCGCCCAGCGCCAGCGCGCGCGCCGTATCGAGGCAGCGGCACCACTGGCTGGAGAACACCGCCGCCGTGCCGATGCCGTTGGCGCGAAAGCGCTCGCCGATCGCGCGCGCCTGCGCCCGGCCTGCGGGCGACAGATTGCGCTGGGTGCGGCAGTCCTCGACGCGAAACTCGGGCGGATCCCCGGTCCCCGGCGCGAGCGCGTGGCGGATCAGCGCAACATGCCCGCCGTCGCGCAGCGCCGCCCACAACGCGGCCTCATCGGCATCGGTTTGGGCGGCGGCGGACAGCGGGAGGAGCAGGCAAAGGCAGGCGAGCAGGCGTTTCATCGGCGGGGGCTCCAGCGCGGGTGACTGGCGATAGACCGTCACCGCCGCCGAAAGGTGCCGGCGGCGCCAGCACGCCCTGCGCTCAGGAGGGAACGAAGAATCAAGGGGGTCATGGGGTCGAACGCGATCGATCCGACGCGGGAGGCCGACATTGCCGCCCCCGCATCTGGCCGCTATGCTCGATCCGGCAAACCCGACGCGCTTCGAGGACGATCATGAGCCTGCCCCAACCCAGGAGCCCTTTCGGTCCCGACGACGATCTCGCCTCGGAGCAGGACTCGCGGTGCCGTAATGAATACGTCGATGGCGAGGTCTTTGCCATGAGCGGCGCGTCGGATGCGCACGGGACGGCAGCGCGCAATCTCGCCGCGTCGTTGCGTACCGCACGGCGCGGCAAACCCTGCAAACCCGTCATCTCCGCCATGAAAGTCCATGTCGAAGCCGCCAACAGCTTCTTCTACCCCGACATCCTCGTCACCTGCGACCCCCGCGACCCCCGCGACCCCCGGGGAAATACGGAAATAGGGGACAGACCACGATTATTCTCTGCCCCGATCCAGACATCGCAGCATGGATCGATAATCGAGGGTATGCTTTAAGCATTATTTATCCGCCTCGCTGATCACCATGCCCCGGCGCGCACGTCTGTTCCTTCCTGGTGTTCCCATGCACGTCATTCAGCGCGGTAACAATCGTCAGGCATGCTTCTTTTCCGACGACGATTACCGCTGCTACCTGGAGTGGCTTGGACATGCCTCCCGGGACACGGGCTGCAGCATCCATGCCTATGTGCTGATGACGAACCACGTCCATCTGCTGCTGAGCGCACACGATGCCGGCGATGTCGGTGGCATGATGAAGGCGCTCGGTCAGCGCTACGTACAGCACGTCAATCGCGTCTACGCGCGCAGCGGCACCCTTTGGGAAGGGCGGTATCGCTCGTGCCTCGTGCAGCACGACCTCTATCTCCTGAGTTGCATGCGCTACATCGAACTCAACCCGGTGCGGGCCGGCATGGTGGACCACCCGGGCGCCTACCGCTGGTCGAGCCACCGCTGCAACGCGCAGGGTGAAGCGGACGCGCTGATTCAGCCGCATACCGTCTTCACCGCCCTCGACGCCGAGCCCCGGATTCGTGCCGAGCGTTACCGCAGGCTCTTTCAGAACGCCCTGCAGCCCGGCGAAGTGGACCAGATCCGCGCGGCGACCAATGGCAATTACGCGCTTGGCAACGATCGCTTTGCCGCACAGCTTGCGAGCGCGCTCAGCCGCCGCGTCACGCCGGGCAGGGCGGGGCGCCCGCCGAAACATCCGCAAGAGCCGGCGAGCAGGGACTTGTTCGAGTCAGAGTAGAGGAAGCGCAGCAAGGAAAAGCCCGCCGGGCGTGACCGCGGTGGGCTTTGGGGTGAGGCTAGGTCAGGTAGGAAACTGGGGTCTGTCCCCTATTTCTT
>JBEOKH010000219.1:0-3588 GCA_040275625.1 Thauera sp.
AGCGGGGTGGTGCCGAACCAGGTGTTCATGAAGGGCAGATAGACGAAGCCGAGCTGCAGCAGGGTCAGGATCAGCACCGAGATCTGCGCCGCCGGGTTGGTGAACAGGCGTGCCGGCGCCAGGCTGGAGGCGGTGAGGAAGCGGCTGTTGAAGAGATACCACGCCTGCGCGATCACCAGGGTGTTGACCGCCATCGTGCGCGCAGCCTGCAGTTCCATGCCTTGTGCGAGCGAGTATTCGAAGGAGGCGATGGTGGCGCCGCCGATCAGCAGCGACACGAAGCCCACCCGCCACAGCATCCCGCGGTCCATGATCGGCGCGCCCGGCTTGCGCGGCGGGCGCTCCATGACGCCCGGCTCGGCGGGCTCGAAGGCCAGCGCCAGTGCCAGGGTGACCGCGACCACCATGTTCACCCACAGGATCTGCACCGGTGTCAGCGGCAGGGTGAGGCCGAAGATCACCGCGGCCAGCATCACGAAGCCCTGCCCGCCGTTGGTGGGCAGGATGAAGAGGATGGCCTTGCGCAGGTTGTCGTAGATCGTGCGGCCCTCTTCGACCGCGCGCTCGATGGTGGAGAAATTGTCGTCGGCGAGCACGATCTCGGCGGCCTCCTTGGTGGCCTCGGTGCCCTTGATGCCCATCGCCACGCCGACGTCGGCGCGCTTGAGCGCGGGGGCGTCGTTGACGCCGTCGCCGGTCATCGCCACCACCTCGCCGCGCGCCTGCAGCGCGGTGACCAGGCGCAGCTTGTGCTCGGGGCTGGTGCGGGCAAAGATGTCGCAGTCCTGCGCGAGCTGCTGCAGTTCGTCGTCGGAGGCCGACTCGATCTCGGCGCCCGACACCACGCGCAGTGATTCCGCCGTGCCCAGCCCCATCTCGATGCCGATCGCGCGTGCGGTGCCGGCGTGGTCGCCGGTGATCATCTTCACGCGGATGCCGGCGGTGTGGCAGGAGCGGATGGCGTCGATGGCCTCGGGGCGCGGCGGGTCGATGATGCCGATGAGGCCGAGGAAGACCATGTCTTGCTCGAGGTCCGCGAGCGCGAGCGCCTCCTTGTCGTCCGCGACCTCGCGCGCGGCGGCGGCGAGCACGCGCAGGCCTTCGCTGCTCAGGGCCTCGATCTCTTTCTCCCAGAAGCTGCGCTCGATCGCTTCGAGTTCACCGCTGGCGCCGAGTTCGGTCGTGCACCGGTCGAGCAGGCGGTCGGGCGCGCCCTTCAGCAGGATGCGGCGCGTGCCGCCGGGCACGGTGTTGAGCGTGGCCATGAACTTGTTCGCCGACTCGAACGGAATGCTGGCGTGGCGCTCGTGGGCGTCGGCGTCGAAGCCGGCCTTGTGCGCGAGCGTGCGCAGCGCGCCTTCGGTGGGTTCGCCGGTGACCTTCCACTGGCCGTCTTCCTCGGCGACGTGGGTGTCGTTGGCGACCGCGACCACCTCGATCAGCGCGTGCAGGTGGCCGTGCTGCGCCAGGCGGGCGGTCTTGCCCTCGAGGGTGATTTCGCCCTCGGGCTGGTAGCCGGTGCCGCTGACCTGATAGACGCCGCCACGGGTGATCACATGGCGCACGGTCATCTCGTTCTTGGTCAGCGTGCCGGTCTTGTCCGAGCAGATCACGGTGACCGAGCCGAGCGCCTCGACCGCGCCGAGCTTGCGCGTGATCGCGTTGCGCTGCGCCATGCGCTGCACGCCGAGCGCGAGCGTGATGGTGAGGATCGCCGGCAGGCCCTCGGGGATGGCCGCCACCGCGAAGCCGATCGCGGCGAGGAAGACGTCGGCGAGCGGCAGGTCGTGCACCTGCAGGCCGACCGCCAGCATCAGCAGCGCGAGCGCGACGATGGCCGCCGACAGCACCTTGCTGAACTGCGCCATCTGCCGCGTGAGCGGGGTCTGCAGCGTCTGCACCTCGGCGATCAGGCGGTTGATGCGGCCGATCTCGGTGTCGGCTCCAGTGGCCACGACCACGCCGATGCCGCGTCCGGCGGCGACCAGGGTGCCGGAAAACGCCATGCCGCTGCGGTCGCCGACGCCGGCGTCCGCCGCCACCGCGTCGCAGCCCTTGTCGGCAGGGACCGACTCGCCGGTGAGGGCGGATTCCTCGATGCGCAGGTTGGTGGTCTCAATCAGGCGCAGGTCGGCCGGCACACGGTCGCCGGAGCGCAGGCGCACGATGTCGCCAGGGACCAGGGTGTCGGCGTCGATGGCATTCCAGCTCCCGTCGCGGCACACCTGCGCATGCAGCGACAGCATCTTGCGGATGCCCTCGAGCGCCTGCTCGGCCTTGCCTTCCTGGATGAAGCCGATGATGGCGTTGATGACCACCACGCCGAGGATCACACCGGTGTCGATCCAGTGCCCGAGCAGGGCGGTGATCGCCGCGGCGCCGAGCAGCACGTAGATCAGCACATCGTTGAAATGCTTGAAGAAGCGCTTGAGTACGCCGTCCTTCGGTGGCTCGGGCAGGCGGTTGGGGCCGACTTCGTCGAGCCGGCGCGCGGCCTCGGCAGCAGACAGTCCGCAGGGATCGCTGGCCAGTGCGGTGAACGTGGCGTCGGCCGTGAGGGCGTGGGGGTGTTCGATCTTCGCAAGCGGGGGGACGGGCGGGCTCATGCGCGGCTCGGTTCGGGGTCGTGTCTTTGCGGCCCGCATGGGGCGGGTGGGGGACGTCGTCGCGCAGCCATGGTGACGGAATGCTGCGCTGCCATATAAAAAGACCGCACTGGCGGCGGAAGTTCAAAAAAAGACCCCACGCGCGGCAGGGTCCGGGGGCGTGCAGTGCTCGTCACGCGGCTCACTCGGTGTCGAAGCCGAGCAGGCGGCCTTCGATGATGCGCTGCGCCACCGCCTCGGGCACGTCGTCCTCCCACTCGCCGCGGCCGCGGCGCAGGCCGGCGAGCACGTCGCCGACGTCGATGTGGAGGTGGCCCTCGTCCTGCGGCTGCACGGCGAGCAGTTTCTCGTTTTCCTTCAGGAAGGCGAGCAGGTGGCGCAGGTTGGCGGGCACCTGCACGTTGTCCAGGGTGACCAGCGCGGTCGGGTCGCCGCCGCGCGGGCGCGAGGGGTAGACATACACGTGCGTGTTGTCGGGGAACAGCTTGCCGAAGGCCTCGAGGATGCCGCCCTCCAGGCCCTCGTAGTACTTCTCGTCGAACAGGAAGGCGAAGTCGCGCACCGACAGCACGATGCCGATCGGCTTCAGGGTGTAGCGGCGCAGGTAGGCGCGCAGGCGGAAGAAGCGCACGTAGTCCGAGATCATCACCGTGTAGCCCTGCGAGGCGAGCAGGTCGATGCGGGCGAGGAAGTCGGCGCCATCGACGTTGTCGCCGCTGATCAGCGAGTTCATCGTGACCTCGGCGAGCGACAGGATCTCGTTCTCGTCCACCGCGGCGAGCTGGCTGAACTGGCGCAGGCCGGAGCGCATCATGTCCACGTTGACGTAGGTCACCGGCTTGAAGCTGCCGCGCATCACCATCACCGGCTTGCGGTAGAAGAGCTCGCCTGGCACCACCACCTCGCCCGCCGGGTTGAACACCACCGCGCGCGTGAGCCAGCTGCGGATCAGGTGCAGGTTCATCAGGCGGTTTTCCACTTC
>JBEOKH010000220.1:0-25585 GCA_040275625.1 Thauera sp.
GGCGGCGACGAGTTCGCGCTGCGCGTGCCGGGGGCCGACGAGGCCGCGGCGCGCGTGGTCGCGGGACGCATCGCCGGCGCGCTCGAGGCGCCGATGAGCATCGACGGGCAACTCGTCGACGTCCGCGCCAGCATCGGCATCGCGCTCTTTCCCGCGCACTGCGGCGATGCCGGCGAATTGCTGCGCTGCGCCGACGTGGCGATGTACAAGGCCAAGCACAGCAACAGCGGGATCAGTGTCTACGATCCGGCTCATCACGACCGCAGCGCTGCGCGCCTGTCGTTGCTCACCGAGCTGCGCCAGGCGGTCGAGCGCGACGAGCTGGTGCTCTACTACCAGCCCAAGTACGCCTTCGCCGCCTCCACCGCGCTCAGCGTCGAGGCGCTGGTGCGCTGGGTGCATCCGCAGCGCGGTTTCGTGCCGCCGCTGGCCTTCATCCCCTTCGCCGAGCAGACCGGTTATATCCGCCGCATCACGCTGTGGGTGCTGGAGCGGGCGATCCGCCAGTGCGCAGACTGGAACCGTGCCGGGCGGGCGGTGTGCGTCGGCGTTAACCTGTCGGCGCGCGACCTGCTGCAGCACGACCTGCCCGAGGCGTTCGAGGCGATGCTCGCGCGTCACGGCTGCGCAGCGTGCTGGATCACGCTCGAGATCACCGAGAGCGCCGTGCTCGACGAGCCGGCCAAGGCGCTTGCCAACCTCGCGCGCCTGCGCGCGACCGGCTGCGCGCTGTCGATCGACGACTACGGCACCGGTTACTCGTCGCTGTCCTACGTGCGCCAGATGCCGGTGCAGGAACTCAAGATCGACCGCAGCTTCGTGATGAACCTGCTCGCCAGTCCTGCCGACGAGATCATCGTGCGGTCGACGGTCGAACTCGCCCACGACATGGGCTTGACGGTGACCGCCGAAGGTGTCGAGACCGAGGCCATCCTGCGCCGGCTGGGCGTGCTCGGTTGCGATCTCGCCCAAGGCTACTTCATCGGCCGGCCGATGACCGCGGGCGACCTCGAAGGCTGGATGGATTCGTCGCCGTGGGCGGTGCCAGGCCATCACCGGGGCGATTGATCGCTGCCACCCTAGGGAAAACGAGTCTGGCGATGCGTGCTGCATCGTTCTAGCCTGCCGGTTCACTTCCACGGCGATCCGATCCGGGCCTTTGCCGCTCCGTCCGCAGGGCCCTGCCGGTCGTCCCGCCGTGTCATCGAACGCGCACACGGGAGCTTGGAGATGGACAAACGCGAAGCAGGCAGGCTGGCGACGCAGGTCGACGCGGTGATCGAACAGATTCGCGGGCGCCTGCCCGCAGGGCAGGCGGAGGGCGTGTGCGAGTTTGCGCGCCGTTTTTTCGCCCAGGTCGCTGCGGAAGACCTCGAGGATCTGCCGGTCGCCGATCTCTACGGTGCGGTGTTGAGCCAGTGGCATTTCGTCGCCCGCCGCAAGGCCGGCAGCAAGGTGCGCGTGTTCAACCCGCGCCTCGACGAGCACGGCTGGGAGTGCCCGCACACGGTCGTCGAGATCGCCGGCGAAGACATGCCCTTCCTGGTCGACTCGATCACCATGGAGGTCGCTCGCCAGGGCCTGACCCTGCATCTGATCATCCACCCGGTCATGAACGTCGCGCGGGACGCGGACGGCAGCTTCGTGCGCGTGGCGGGGCATGACGAGCAGGAGGCGGGGATCGGCTTCGAGTCGATCATGCATCTGGAGGTGGACCGGCGTACCGATGCGGGCGATCTCGCAGCGCTGCAGGAAGGCATCGAGCATGTGCTCGGCGATGTGCGCGCCGCGGTCGGCGACTGGTCGACGATGCGCGCTCGCCTGGCCGAGATCACCGCCGGGATGGCTGCAGTTCCGGCGAGCATCGATGCCGGCGAGGCGCAGGAGGTGCGTGCCTTCCTCGACTGGCTCGCCGCGGACAATTTCGTCCTGCTCGGCTGCCGCGACTATGCGCTGGTGGAAGGCGGCGAAGGCAACGAGTTGCGCATCGTGCCCGAGTCCGGGCTCGGCCTGTTGCGTGGCGAGGGGGAGGACGGGCAGTCGCGCTCGTTCGCCGCCCTGCCGCCGCAGCTGCGTGCGCAGGCGCACCTGCCGCGCCTGCTCACCGTCACCAAGTCGAACTCGCGCTCGACGGTGCATCGTCCGGGCTATCTCGACTTCATCGGCATCAAGACCTTCGGCGCCGATGGCAAGGTGAGCGGCGAGCGGCGCGTCATCGGCCTGCTCGCCTCCACCGCCTACAGCGCGAGCCCGCGCCAGATCCCGCTGCTGCGGCACAAGGTGGACGCGGTGTTCGAGCGCGCCAGTCTCTTGCCCGGCGGTCACGCCGCCAAGGCGCTGCAGACCCTGCTCGAGCGCTATCCGCGCGACGAGCTGTTCCAGATCGACGCCGACGAGCTCTATGCCCACGCGATGGGCATCCTGCGCCTCGGCGAGCGCCTGCGCACGCGGCTGTTCGTGCGCGTCGACCCGTTCGCGCGCTTCGTCTCCTGCCTGATCTACGTGCCGCGCGAGCACTACAACACCGACCAGCGCGAGCGCATGCAGGCGGTGCTGATGGACGCCTTCAACGGCAAGACGGCCGAGTTCGACGTGCAGTTCTCGGATTCGGCACTGGCGCGCATCCTGATCACGGTGCGCACGCCCGATGGCGACATCCCGGCCTTCGACGTGCGCGAGATCGAGCAGCGCCTGATCCGCGCCGCACGGCGCTGGGAGGACGCGCTGCAGCAGGCGCTGGTCGAGCAATTTGGCGAGGAGCGCGGGCTGGCGCTGATGCGGCGCTACGGCGAGGGCTTTCCGGCGGGCTATCGCGAGGACTACTCGGCGCGCATGGCGGTGTTCGACATCGAGCAGATGGAGGCGCTCGCCGACGCCGACGCGCTCGGCCTCAACCTCTACGTGCCACTCGAGGTGCGCGCCGGCCGGCTCAATCTGCGCCTCTACCACCTCGGTGCGCCGGTGCCGCTGTCGCAGAGCCTGCCGATGCTGGAGAAGATGGGCGTGCGGGTGATGGACGAACGTCCCTCCGAGATCGAGCGCCAGGACGGCAACACGGTGTGGTTGCACGACTTCGGCCTGCAGTTCGCCGATGCCGAGAGCCTCAACATCCACGAGATCCGCCCGCTCTTCCAGGACGCCTTTCTTGCCGCCTGGCGCGGCGATGCAGAGACCGACGACTTCAACCGCCTGGTGCTGCTCGCGGGCTTGTCGTGGCGCGAGGTGGCGGTGTTGCGCGCGTACGCAAGATACATGCGCCAGGCCGCGTTCACCTTCAGCCTCGCCTACATGGAGCAGACGCTTGCCGCCTATCCGCAACTGGCGCGCGCGCTGCTGCGGCTCTTCCGTACCCGCTTCGACCCGGCGCTCGACGGCGAGCGCGACGCCTTGTGTGCCGCTCAGGAGGCGGCGATCGAGGCCGCACTGAACAACGTTGCCAACCTCGACGAAGACCGCATCCTGCGCCAGTTCCTCGCCCTCATCCGGGCCACGCTGCGCACCAACTGGTTCCAGCGCGGCGCCGATGGCGCGCCCAAGTCTTACCTGTCGTTCAAGTTCCTGCCGGCGAAGATCCCCAACCTGCCGCAGCCTTTGCCGATGTTCGAGATCTTCGTCCATTCGCCGCGCTTCGAGGGCGTACATCTGCGCGGTGGCAAGGTGGCGCGTGGCGGCCTGCGCTGGTCGGACCGCATGGAGGATTTCCGCACCGAAATCCTCGGCCTGGTGAAGGCGCAGATCGTCAAGAACGCGGTGATCGTGCCGGTGGGCTCCAAGGGCGGTTTCGTGGTCAAGTGCCCGCCTGCCGAGGGCGGGCGGGAGGCGCTGCTCGCCGAAGGCATCGCCTGTTACCGCAACTTCCTGCGCGGCCTGCTCGACCTCACCGACAACCTGGTGCAGGGCGCGGTGGTGCCGCCAGCCGACGTGGTGCGCCACGATGAGGACGACCCGTACCTGGTGGTGGCGGCCGACAAGGGCACCGCGAGCTTCTCCGATTACGCCAACCAGGTTTCGGCCGAGTACGGCTTCTGGCTCGGTGATGCCTTCGCCTCCGGCGGCTCGGTGGGCTATGACCACAAGAAGATGGCCATCACCGCGCGCGGCGCGTGGGAGGCGGTCAAGCGTCACTTCCGCGAGATGGGCACGAACATCCAGGAGGCGCCGTTCACCGTGGTTGGCGTCGGCGACATGTCGGGCGACGTGTTCGGCAACGGCATGCTGCTGTCGAAGCAGATCCGCCTGGTGGCGGCCTTCGACCATCGCCATATCTTCATCGACCCGGATCCCGATCCGGCGCGCTCGTGGGACGAGCGCGCGCGCATTTTCGCGCTGCCGCGCTCGAGCTGGGATGATTACGACCGCGCACTGATCTCGCCGGGCGGCGGGGTGTGGCCGCGCAGCGCCAAGTCGATCGCACTCCCGCCCGAGGCCCGTGCCGCGCTCGACATCCAGGCCGCGAGCCTGACCCCGACCGAGCTGATCCACGCCATCCTGACCGCGCCGGTCGATCTGCTCTACAACGGCGGCATCGGCACCTATGTCAAGGCGGCAACCGAGACCGACGCTGCAGTCGGCGACCGTGCCAACGATGCGGTGCGCGTCAATGGCGGCGAGCTGCGCTGCAAGGTGTTCGGCGAGGGCGGAAACCTGGGCGCGACCCAGCTCGGCCGCATCGAGTTCGCGCTCGCTGGCGGGCGGGTCAACACCGACGCGATCGACAACTCCGGTGGAGTGGATTGCTCGGACCACGAGGTCAACATCAAGATCCTGCTCGGCGGCGTGATCGCCGAAGGCGAGCTGACCCTCAAGCAGCGCAACCAGTTGCTCGCCGACATGACCGATGAGGTCGCCGCGCTGGTGCTGCGCGACAACTACGCGCAGACGCAGATCCTCTCGGTGACGCGCGCGCGCGCCGTGGCGCTGCTCGACGAGCAGACCGAGTTCATGCGCCGGCTCGCCCACGCTGGCCGGCTCAACCGCAAGCTCGAATACCTGCCCGACGACGAGGCGCTCGCCGAGCGCAAGGCGGCCGGGGTCGGTCTCGCCAACCCCGAACTCGCGGTGCTGCTCGCCTACAGCAAGATCGAGCTCTACGACAAGGTGCTCGCCTCCGACGTGCCCGAGGATCCCTACATCCGCACCGCGCTCGAGCGCTACTTCCCGATGGCGCTGCGCGAGCGCTTCCCGGCGCAGATCCAGGCCCATCCGCTGCGCCGCGAGATCATCTCGACCCATGTGGTCAACAGCATGATCAACCGTGTCGGCCCGACCTTCGTCAGCCGCCTCGAGTCCGAACTGGGCGCTTCGGCGGCCGACGTGGTACGCGCCTATATGGCGACCCGCGAGGTGTTCGGGCTGGTCGCGCTGTGGCGCGAGATCGAGGCACTCGACAACCTGATCGACGACGCGGTGCAGACCGAGCTGATCCAGGAGACCGGCCGCCTGGTGCAGCGCGGCACGCTGTGGTTCCTGCGCCACCGGCCGTGGCTGGTCGACCTGGAGGCGACGCTGGCGCATTTTTCGCCGGGAGTCGCCGCGCTCGCCGAGGGGCTGGCCGACTACGTCGCCCCGGCCTATCGCGCCGAACTCGACGCGGCCGTGGCGCGCCGGGTGGAGCAGGGCGTTCCGCTGGCGCTCGCGCGGCGCGTAGCGGCGCTGGAGGAACTTTATTCGGCGCTCGATCTGGTCGAGGTGGCGGTGGAGCAGCGGCGCGACGAGGCGGCGGTGGCGCGGGTGTACTTCGCGCTCGGCGGCGAACTCGATCTGCACTGGCTCGGCCGCCAGATCTCCGCGCTGCCGGCGGATACGCGCTGGCAGAGCCTGGCGCGGGGGGCACTGCGCAGCGACCTGTCCTCGCTCGCGCGTGCGCTGACCAGTGCGGCGCTGCGTCAGGCGCCCGAGGGCGCGGATACCGAGGGCGTGCTGCGCGCCGGGCGTGAACGTGCCGCGGTACCGCTCGAGCGCTACCAGCACCTGCTCGCCGAGATCCGTGTCGCACCGGTGATCGACATGGCGATGCTGTCAGTGCTGCTGCGAGAGCTGCGCGGCATGGCGTGAGCCGCTGCGCGCGGGTGCCGGTCTTGCCCACCCCGACGCCCTTCGCGCCTGCCGGCGTTCCTGCAGGGCGGCTTCGGGAGCGCAGTGGGGCGGCAGGCGCGAACTCCGGCGCACGGGATTCGCGGTGGATCAACCACCGCGTTCGCGTCTGCCGCCGCTCTTACAGAAGCGTGGAGGCGTGGCGGGCCCCGTAGGAGCGCCGGAAGGCGCGAACGCAGCGGCCGCAGCTCGGCGAATCGGCCTGGCCAATCTCTCGTCCATCCGCGGCTGCCGTCGCGCCTGCAGGATCGTGCAGACGCTGCGGTCCTGCAGGCGCGGCGGAAGCCGCGAACCTCGCTCGATGTCCGCCTCACGCGATTGCCCTGCACCTGCCCGCGGAGTGCTGACGCGGCTCGGGTGCATCGGTTATCATCGCGCTTTCCCGCAGTACAGCACCCATGACCAAATACGTCTTCGTTACCGGCGGTGTCGTGTCCTCCCTGGGCAAGGGCATCGCCGCCGCCTCCTTGGGGGCGATCCTCGAGTCCCGCGGCATCAAGGTCACGCACCTCAAGCTGGACCCGTACATCAACGTTGATCCGGGCACCATGAGCCCGTTCCAGCACGGCGAAGTCTTCGTCACCGAAGACGGTGCGGAAACCGACCTTGACCTCGGCCATTACGAGCGCTTCACGAGCGCCAAGATGAGCAAGCGCAACAACTTCACCACCGGCCAGATCTACGAGTCGGTGCTGAAGAAGGAGCGCCGCGGCGAGTACCTCGGCAAGACCGTGCAGGTCATCCCGCACATCACCGACGAGATCAAGACCTACGTCCGCCGTGGCGCCGAGGGCGCCGACGTGGCGATCGTCGAGGTCGGCGGCACGGTGGGCGACATCGAATCGCTGCCCTTCCTCGAGGCTATCCGCCAGATGGGCTTCGAGGGCGGCCGTCACGGCACCTGCTTCATCCACCTCACGCTGCTGCCCTACATCCCGACCGCCGGCGAGCTCAAGACCAAGCCGACCCAGCACTCGGTGAAGGAACTGCGCGAGATCGGCATCCAGCCCGACATCCTGTTGTGCCGCGCCGACCGTTCGGTGCCGGAAGACGAGCGGCGCAAGATCGCGCTGTTCTGCAACGTGATGCCCGAGGCGGTCATCGAGTGCCTGGACGCCGACTCGATCTACAAGATCCCGGGCCAGCTGCACGACCAGATGCTCGACCAGATCGTCTGCCACAAGCTTGACATCCTCGCCCGCTCGGCCGACCTGTCGGTGTGGGAGAAGCTGATCCACGCGCTCGAGAATCCGAAGCAGGCGGTCGACATCGGTTTTGTCGGCAAGTACGTCGATCTCACCGAGTCGTACAAGTCGCTGATCGAGTCGCTCAACCACGCGGGCATGCACACCGAGTCGAAGGTCAAGATCCACTACATCGACTCGGAGGACATCGAGCGCGACGGCTGCGACGTGCTAAAGGCCATGGACGCCATCCTGGTGCCGGGCGGCTTTGGCAAGCGCGGCACCGAAGGCAAGATCGCCGCCATCCGTTATGCGCGCGAGAACAAGGTGCCGTATCTGGGCATCTGCCTTGGCATGCAGCTCGCGGTGGTGGAGTTTGCCCGCGACGTGGCCGGCATGGACGGCGCGCATTCGACCGAATTTGACCGCGACACGAAGTACCCGGTGATTGGCCTGATCACCGAGTGGAAGGATCGCAGCGGCAAGATCGAGAAGCGAACCGAAGAATCGGACCTCGGCGGCACGATGCGCCTGGGCGGACAGGTCTGCCAGTTGAAGGAAGGTACGCTGGCGCGCGCGATCTACGGTTCCGCCGAGGTCATGGAGCGCCACCGCCACCGCTACGAGGTCAACAACACCCTGCTCGCCAGGCTCGAAGAGAAGGGTCTGGTGGTGTCGGGCCGCGCGCCGGTCACCGACCTGTGCGAGATGGTCGAGCTGCCTGCAGACGTGCATCCCTGGTTCGTCGGCTGCCAGTTCCACCCTGAATTCACCTCCAACCCGCGCAAGGGTCACCCGCTGTTCACTGCTTACGTCAAGGCGGCGATTGCGCACAAGCAGGCTGCAGCCTCAAGGAGCGAAGCATGAACCTCTGCGGTTTCGAAGTCGGTCTCGACAAGCCGGTCTTCCTGATCTCCGGCCCCTGCGTGGCCGAGTCCGAGCAGATGTGTCTGGATATCGCCGGGCAGATGAAGGAAATCTGCGCCGAGCTGGGCATCCCCTATATCTTCAAGGCCTCCTACGACAAGGCCAACCGCAGCTCGGGCAAGAGCTTTCGCGGCCACGGCATGGACGCCGGGCTCAAGATGCTCGAGGCGGTGAAGAAGCAGCTCGGCCTGCCGGTGCTGACCGACGTACACTCGATCGAGGAAATCCCGCTCGTGGCCGCGGTGGTCGACGTGCTGCAGACCCCGGCCTTCCTTTGCCGCCAGACCGACTTCATCCACGCGGTGGCGGCCAGCGGCAAGCCGGTGAATATCAAGAAGGGCCAGTTCCTCGCCCCTGGCGACATGAAGAACGTCGCCGACAAGGCGAAGGAAGCCAACGGCGGCGCCGACACCATCATGGTGTGTGAGCGCGGCGCGTCCTTCGGCTACAACAACCTCGTCTCCGACATGCGCTCGCTGGCGATCATGCGAGACACCGGCTGCCCGGTGGTGTTCGACGCCACCCACTCGGTCCAGTTGCCGGGCGGGCAGGGCACCGCCTCGGGCGGCCAGCGCGAGTTCGTGCCGGTGCTGGCGCGCGCCGCGGTCGCGGTCGGCGTGGCGGGTCTGTTCATGGAGACCCACCCCGATCCCGCCAAGGCGCTGTCCGACGGTCCCAATGCGTGGCCGCTGCCGAAGATGAAGGCGCTGCTGACCACGCTCAAGGACATCGATGCGCTGGTCAAGCGCCAGGGCTTCCTCGAGACGGCCCTCTGATATCAAGCTTTTCGGGGATGCGCCACCTGACGGACTGATAAGCGCTATTGCGCATCGCCGCTCACGCGGCGGTCATGCGGCGCGAGCATTCTGCCCGACGGGTCACGCCCCCGCGTGATCGCCCCGAATCATCCGTAACTGCAACAGGACAAGACATGAGTGCAATCGTTGATGTGATCGCCCGCGAGATTCTCGACTCCCGCGGCAACCCCACCGTCGAAGCCGACGTGCTGCTGGAATCCGGCGTGATGGGCCGCGCCGCCGTGCCCTCGGGCGCCTCCACCGGTTCGCGCGAGGCGATCGAGCTGCGTGACGGCGACAAGTCGCGCTTCCTCGGCAAGGGCGTGCTGCGCGCAGTCGAGAACGTGAACACCGAGATCGCCGAGGCCATCATCGGCCTTGACGCCGAAGAGCAGGCCTTCATCGACCGCACCCTGATCGAGCTCGACGGCACCGAGAACAAGTCGCGCCTGGGCGCCAACGCCATGCTGGCGGTGTCGATGGCGGTGGCCAAGGCCGCTGCTGAAGAGGCCGGCCTGCCGCTTTACCGCTACTTTGGCGGCTCCAGCCCGATGGTGATGCCGGTGCCGATGATGAACGTCATCAACGGCGGCGAGCACGCCAACAACAGCCTCGACATCCAGGAATGCATGATCATGCCGGTGAGCATGGGCAGCTTCCGCGAGGCCCTGCGCTGCGGCGCCGAGATCTTTCATCACCTCAAGAAGATCGTCGACGCCAAGGGCTACCCCACCACCGTCGGCGACGAGGGCGGCTTCGCCCCCAACGTCTCGGGCACCGAAGAAGCGCTCAACCTGATCCAGGAAGCCATCGTCGTCGCCGGCTACGTGCCCGGCCAGGACGTGCTGCTGGCGCTCGACTGCGCTGCCTCCGAGTTCTACAAGGACGGCAAGTACGAGCTGAAGGGCGAGGGCCTGTCGCTCTCCGCCGAAGGCTTCACCGACTACCTCGAGACCCTGTGCGACAAGTTCCCGATCGTGTCGATCGAGGACGCCATGGCCGAGGGCGACTGGAACGGCTGGAAGATCCTCACCGATCGTCTGGGCAAGCGCGTGCAGCTGGTGGGCGACGACCTCTTCGTCACCAACACCAAGATCCTGCAGCAGGGCATCGAGCAGGGCGTGGCCAACTCGATCCTGATCAAGATCAACCAGATCGGCACGCTGACCGAGACCTTCGCCGCGGTCGAAATGGCAAAGCTCGCCGGCTACACCGCGGTGATCTCGCATCGTTCGGGCGAGACCGACGACTCGACCATCGCCGACATCGCGGTGGGCCTGCGCGCGATGCAGATCAAGACCGGCTCGCTGAGCCGCTCGGACCGCATCTCGAAGTACAACCAGTTGCTGCGCATCGAGGAAGATCTGGGCGACACCGCCTTCTATCCTGGCAAGCGCGCGTTCTACAACCTGCGCTGATCGCTGCTTCGAGCTGAACCGAAGCCCCGTGCAAGGCCGGCGCTTACCCCGCCGGCCTTCGTCGTGAATGCGCCCACCACTCTCCCAATGCGCTGGCCCATCCTTATCCTGATCGCGCTCGTCGTGCTGCTGCAGTACCCGCTCTGGCTGGGGAAAGGCGGCTGGCTGCGCGTGTGGGAGGTTGACCGCCAACTGCACGCGCAGCGCGAGGAGAACCTGCGCCTCGAGCAGCGCAACGCCAGCCTCGCGGCCGAGGTGAATGACCTCAAGTCGGGCAACGAGGCGATCGAGGAGCGCGCGCGCTTCGAACTCGGCCTGACCCGGCCGGGCGAGATCTACGTGCAGATTCCGCAGCGCTGAGCCTAGGGGAAGTGTCGGTGAGCGCCGATGTAGGGAGCCGATGCAAAAAGTTCGCGGCTTCCGCCGCTCCTGCGGAAAACGCCGCGGATGCGGGGCCCTGCAGGAGCGGCGGAAGCCGCGAACGCTCCTACGGAAAACGCCGCGGCTGCGGGGCCCTGTAGGAGCGGCGGAAGCCGCGAACGCTTGTGCCGATGCCGCGACGCCAGAGCAGCGCGCGGGCGCTGCGCGTCAGTTGCTCGCCAGCAGTGTGCGCACGCCGTCGATGCGCTGCGCGAAATAGCGGTTGTCCAGACGCTCCACCCTCACGCGCCCGCGGCTGTTCGGCGCATGCACGAAGCGCCCGTCGCCGATGTAGATGCCCATGTGGGAGTGGCGACGCTTCAACGTGTTGAAGAACACCAGGTCGCCAGGTTTGAGGTCGTCGACAACGATCGGCCGTGTGCGGTCGGCGATCTGCGCGGCGTTGTGCGGCAGGCGACGGCCGCTGATGTTTTCGACGATGTAGGCCACCATGCCGCTGCAGTCGAGTCCGGCATCCGGGTTGCGCCCGCCGAAGCGGTAGCCGGTGTCGAGCAGGCCGAGTGCGAACAGCACCATTTCCTGCGTCTGGTGCTCGCCGTCGAGTGCGAAGTAGTAGCCCGATTGCGCCGCCGGGTGGGCGGTGCCTGCCGGAGCGGTGCCTGCCACTGGCGCCGTGCTGCAGCCGCCCAGCAGCATCGCTGCCGTCGCTGCGCAGACGAGCAGCAAGGCGGGGACGTTGCGCGCGCGCGCGCGGGCGGTGTACAGGTCGGTGGTGCGGGGATGCGGCGAGGCTTGAGTCGTCATGGCGGGAAAACGTCCACGTCGCGATCGATCGGAGTACCGCGGTCGCCCGGAGTATCTCAGGCCCGTGCCAGCCGTGCAAGGCTTCCATGTTAATCAGGGGCTTGCGCGGGTTATCGAGAAACAGGATGAACACGGGTGTGGTCGCGTACCGGGGCTGGGCGGGCCGACGATTGAAGAAATCGCTGCCCGCGTGGCGCCTGCTCTGCCACCGGTTCGTGCGGCCTCCCGCAGGGACGGTGCTTGCCGCGGGCCCCAAGCCATGCTCGTGCTTGTGCGCCGCCCGTGTTCACCGGCCGCAAACGCCGGTGCGTGGCGATCAGTCCACCAGTTCGATCCGTCCGCTCACGTGCACGGCGACCCGGCTTTCGCCGCCTTCCAGCGGTGCGGGGGCGGCCTCGGCTGCCATCGCCGCGGCGCGCATGCGCGGCATCGGCGGCTGCAGGCCGTGGTCACCGACCGCGAGGTGGGCGATGCGGTAACGCCGGCCGAGGGTGTCGGCGGTCAGCTTTGCGCGTGCCTCGAAGGCGTGCCGCGCGCCGACGGTGGCCTCGGCGACCGCCTTGCGGCGCGACTCCGGGGCTGGCTCCATGCTTACCTGTGCGAGCGCGAGGCTCGTCTGCAACTTGCCGACGAGTTCGGACATCGCGCCGGCGTCGGTGCTTTCGAGGCGGATCTCGGAGCGCATCCGCCAGGCCTCGATACGACCACGGCCGTCCCGGCCGTAGATCGGCCAGGTCGACACGTTGCCGGTCTGCGACTTTACCGCTGCTTCGGCGCGCGCGGTCTCGAGCGCGGTGGCGATGTCGCGATTGACCTCGCGCGCCACTGCGGCGGCGCTTGGCCCGTTGCGCTCGGCGTACAGCACCGCGACCGCGAGGTCGTTGGGCGCCGCCGCGGACGCCTCGGCCGCGAGTTCGACGGTTGGCAGCGCCGGGGGCTCGGCTGCGCTGGCTGCGCCGACGTGCAGCGCGGAGAGGACGGTGAGGACAGCCAGGCGGGCGGACGTGGAGCGCATCACTCGCCCGCCTTCGCGATCACGCTCGAGGGTTCGAGCGCACACAGGCGGTCGGCGTACAGGCGGGCGTTGTCGACGTAGTTGTGCGCGTTGACCACCAGGTTTTCGACCTCGGTGTCGTTCAATGTACGGATGACGCGGCCCGGCGAGCCCACCACCAGCGAGCGGTCGGGAATGTTCTTGCCCTCGGGGATCAGCGTGTTGGCGCCGATGATGCACTGCTTGCCGACCACCGCGTTGTTGAGGATCACCGCGTTGATGCCGATCAGGCTGCCGTCGCCGATCGTGCAGCCGTGCAGCATGGCCATGTGGCCGACGGTGACGTGCTTGCCGATGGTCAGCGGGATGCCGTCATCGTTGTGAAGAACCGAGCCGTCCTGGATGTTGGTGTCGTCGCCGATCGTGATGGGGTCGTTGTCGCCGCGCACGACGACGTTGTACCAGATGCTCACGTTGCGGCCCGCTGTGACCGATCCGATGACCGTCGCGTTGTGGGCGATCCAGCTTCCTTCGCCAAAACTCGGCCTGCGGTCGCCCAGGGCGTAGATGCTCATTGTCGTTCTCGCTGTCGATGTTTCGCGCCGGTGCTGCGCAGCGGCAGGGGGACGCATCATAACAAGCGCACTGCGCCCTGGAAACAGCGCGCGGTGCGGGAATGTCGCTGATCCGTCGGGGTTTTCCCGGGGCTGACCGGGGCGCAGCGGGGTTCCGGCGCTGGCGCCGCGGGTGTTAGCATGCGCGCGCCCATCAGGAATCCCTCATGCTCAGCTACCGCCATGCCTTCCACGCCGGCAATCACGCCGACGTCCTCAAGCACCTCGTGCTGGTCGAACTGCTCGATTACTACAACCGCAAGGACAAGCCCTGGTACTACGTCGATACGCATGCAGGGGGGGGCTGCTATGCGCTCGACAGCGAGCAGGCGGACAAGACTGCCGAGGCTGCGGACGGCATCGGCAGGCTGTGGGCGCGCGATGACCTGCCGCCGGCGGTCGCCACCTATGTCGACGCGGTGCGCCAGTTCAACCCGCACGGCAAGCTGCTGTTCTACCCCGGGTCGCCTGCACTCGCGATGACGCGGGCGCGGGCGCAGGACCGCCTGCGCCTGTTCGAACTCCATCCCGCCGATTTCGAGTCCCTGCAGCGCACCTTCGCCAGCGAGCAGGAGCGTGTGCAGGTGCGGCGCAATGACGGTTTCACGGCGCTCAAGTCCCTGTTGCCGCCACCGTCACGGCGCGCGGTGGTGCTCATCGACCCGCCCTACGAGGTCAAGGAGGATTATCGTCGTGTGGTCGACACGGTGCGCGATGCGATGCGGCGCTTCCCGACCGGCACCTTCGCGGTCTGGTATCCGATGCTGGCCCGCCCCGAGGCGCGCGCGCTGCCCGGACGGCTCGCCGGGCTGGAGGCGGGCAACTGGCTGGATGTGCGACTCGCGGTGCGCGACGCCCCGCGTGACGGGCTGGGGATGTTCGGCAGCGGGCTCTACGTGATCAATCCGCCCTGGCTGCTGCCGCAGCGCCTCGAAGCCGCGCTGCCCTGGCTGGTGAAGCAACTGGGGAGCGAAGGCGGTGCCGGTTTCGACCTGGAGTACCACATCGAATGAACACCCATCCCCCCGCCATCGATGCGCTGATCGAGTTGCGTGACGCGATGCGCCATTTCACCGCAGAGCGCGAGTGGGCGGTCTTCCACACCCCCAAGAACCTGGCGATGGCGCTCGCCGGCGAGGCGGGCGAGGTGATCGAACATTTTCAGTGGCTCACCGCCGAGCAGTCCGCCGCCTTGCCGCCCGACACCCGGGAAGAGGTGGCGCTCGAACTCGCTGACGTGCTGCTTTACGTCATTCGCCTGGCCGACGTGCTCGCCATCGATCTTGCTGACGCGGCGCGCCGCAAGATTGCCCTCAACGCGCACCGCTACCCGGTCGAGCGCGCGCGCGGGCGCGCGCTCAAGCACGACAAGCTCTAGCGCAACGCATGCGCGGCAGCGGTTTTCCGCGCCCATACGTTGGGGTACAGCAAGATTTCTGAAACAATACTGTCTTTCGCTTCAGACGGATTCCCATCGTGGACTTGCAGCACATCAGCGACATCGAACGAGCCGCTCACCAGGGCCGGGGCGAGGTGTTCCGCCTCGGCATGGGGGTGTTGTTCATCGTCGGCGTCATGTTCTATTCGACGCTCAGCGGCACGGGCGAAGGGAGCCTGACCCTGGTCATGGCGGCCATGGTCGGCGGCTACATGGCGATGAATATTGGCGCCAACGACGTCGCCAACAACGTGGGTCCGGCGGTCGGCTCGAGGGCGCTCACGCTCGCCGGCGCGCTGGTGATCGCCGCGATCTTCGAGGCGGCCGGCGCCCTCATCGCCGGTGGCGAGGTGGTGGGCACGATCCGCAGCGGCATCATCGATCCGGACCTGATCGAGAACGCCGACACCTTCGTCTGGATCATGCTCGCGGCGCTGCTGGCCGGCGCGTTGTGGCTGAACCTAGCGACCGCGGTCGGTGCGCCGGTGTCGACCACGCACTCGATCGTCGGCGCCGTGCTCGGCGCTGGCATGGCGGCGGCCGGCCCGAAGATCGTCGACTGGTCGACGATGGGCGGGATCGTGGCGAGCTGGGTGGTCTCGCCCTTGCTGGGCGGTGTGTTCGCGGCCGCCTTCCTGTATCTGGTCAAACGCAGCATCACCTACCAGGTGGACATGGCCGCGGCGGCGCGGCGTACCGTCCCGCTGCTCGTCGGTCTGATGGCGTGGACCTTCTCCACCTACCTGATCCTGAAGGGGCTCAACCGGGTGTGGACGGTCGGCTTCTGGCCGGCGCTCCTGTACGGGCTGGTGATGGGTGCGCTTGTGTTCGCCATGGTGCGCCGCGTGCTGAGCGGCAGGAAGGGCATCGTCGCCAACACCAAGGAGAGCGTCAACCGGCTGTTTACCGTACCGCTGATCTTTGCCGCGGCGCTGCTCAGCTTTGCGCACGGCTCCAACGACGTCGCCAACGCTGTCGGCCCGCTCGCGGCAATCGTCGACGTGGTGACCTCGGGCGGGGTGGTGCACAAGGCGGCACCGATCCCGACCTGGGTGATGATGGTCGGTGCCATCGGCATCGCGCTCGGACTGGCGCTGTTCGGCCCCAAGGTCATCCGCACGGTGGGCTCGGAGATCACCGAACTCGACCAGATGCGCGCCTACTGCATCGTGATGGCCGCCACCATCACGGTGATCTTCGCCAGCCAGTTCGGCCTGCCGGTGAGCTCGACCCACATCGCGGTGGGCGGGGTCTTCGGGGTCGGTTTCCTGCGCGAATATCTGAAGAGCAACTACGACCGCATGGTGGCCGAGATCAAGGCGCACCACCCCGAGGGCGATCTCGCCGCAATCGAGCTCTTCATCGCACGCTTCGAAAAGGCCTCGATCGAGGAGAAGGGGGGCATGCTGGCCGACCTCAAGGAGCGCTCCCGGAATGCGGAGGATCCTGCACACTTCTCCAAGGGCGAGCGCAAGGGCCTGAAGAAGGTGTATCGCCGCGAACTGGTCAAGCGCTCACAGATCATGCGTATCGCGGCCGCGTGGGTGATCACGGTCCCCGCTTCAGCGTTGATGGCGGCGATCCTGTTCTTCATGATTCGCGGCATGATGCTGCCCTGAGCGCGCGCGATGGCCTTGCAAGCGGGATTGCCGTCATGAGCATGGTCGAGCTTGTCGTCGTGCTCACGCTCGGCGGCGGTGTGTGGTTCTGGTTTGACAGCCTCAAGGCGCGCGAGACCGGCATCGAGGCCGCGCGCCGCGCCTGCTTGCGTGAAGCGGTGCAGTTTCTCGACGAGACGGTGGTCGGGCACGGCCTGCGCCTGGTGCGTGACGCGAACGGCCGGGTGGTGCTGCGCCGTGCGTTCGAGTTCGAGTATTCGGTGAGCGGCGACGACCGCCATGTCGGCAGTGTGGTGCTCGAGGGCCGCGAGGTGGTGCTGGTCGATGTGTCGGCGCATCGCCTGTCGCGGCGCGCGGTGGTCATCGACCTGCACGGCAGTCGCCGCGACGACTAGCGTCGGCGTTCCTCGATTGCGCGCATGAATTCGTTGCGCGCCTGTTCCGAATGTTCGAATTTGCCGGCAAAGGCCTGGGTGATCACGCGCTCGTCGCCCCGGCGGTCCTCGCCGAGCAGCAGGCAGAGCTGTTCGGCCTCGATGACGCACGCCGCGCCGGCGGCCTTGCCGTGCGTCATCAGCGCGTCGGCGATGTCGCGCGTCATCCATTCCTGGTAGGTGAAGCGGTGGCCGATGGCGTCCACCAGGCGGGCGATGCGGCCGAAACCGTGCAGTCGGCCGCCGGGCAGGTAGGCGACGTGGGCGACGCCGCGAAAGGGCACCAGATGGTGGGGACAAACGCCATGCACCGCGATGCCGCGGATCACCACCATGTCGCGGCGGGGATCCTCGAATCCGTCACCGAGCACCTCGGCGGGGTCGAGTTCGTAGCCGCCGAGCAGGCGCCGCTGCCAGAGCTCGCGCACGCGCTGTGCGGTACGCCCGGTGTGGCTGTTGTCGGGCGCGATGCCGCAGGCGCGCAGCAGGTCGGCGATCGCCTGCTCGAAGGCGGGCGCATCGAAGGCGCCATGGCGCGGAATGCCGACGCCAGTGTGGCGTGGCGTGGCGGGATCGTGGTGGCCGCAGGGATCGTGCGGGGGAAGGCTCATGGGGTCATCCTTGACGGTGCCAGACTGCACCGAAGGCACGATGATCGCCTGCCGGGTTTCAGGCGATGAACACCGGGTCGGAGAACACCAGCGTGCCGTCGGCGCGCATCATGAGGTTGTTGACGTTGAGGATGTCAGGGCGCACCTGGTAGTCCTCCACGAAGTCGGACAGGGACTTGAGGGCCTGTTGCAGACTGTCGCCGACGCCCATCGGCTGGACCGTCATATGGTAGAGCGCGATGCGCCCCATGTCGTTCCCCAGCCTGCTCCATTGCGCGCAGGCCGACCAGTAATACTCGATCAGCCGGCGCGACAACTCGGCCGCTGGCGAACCGTCGGCGAGCGGATAGAGGTGTTCCATCTCGATCAGATGGAAGGGAAAGCCCGATTGCGCCCGCCCGATGACGCCATGGTCGGCAAACACCACCGGGAAGTGAGGCCCGCAGGGGCGGTCCTCGGCGGTGTAAAGGAAGTAGTCGGCGGGAGAGCTGACGACCTTGTAAACGCGTTCGCCGTCCCCCTTGTCGAGCACGATCGAATACTCGCCACGGCCAATCTCGCGCTTGCCGTCGAGCAGGGGATGGGGCGGCACGGGATCCGGCAGCAGGATGGCCTGCCGCCCGAGCATTTCGCGTGCCGCCGCCATGTCGATCATGATCGCTCCGGTCTTTACGCCATGATGTTATAGCCGGCATCGACGAAATGCACGCCGCCACTCACGAGGCGCCCGGCATCCGACACCAGGAAGGCGGTCAGCGCGCCGATGTCTTCGGGGGTGACCAGCGCGTGCATCGGCGAGCGCTCGACCGCGGCGGCCATGAGGCCGTCGAAGCCGGCAATGCCGGAGGCCGCGCGCGTCATCAGCGGGCCGGGGGAGACCGCGTTCACGCGAATGCCCTTGGGGCCGAGTTCGGCCGCCATGTAGCGCGTCGCCGCCTCGAGCGCGGCCTTGCACAGCCCCATCACGCCGTAGTTGGGGATGACCTTCTCCGAACCGAGGTAGGTCATGGTGATCAGCGCGCCGCCGCCAGCCTTCTCGAGCAGCGGCTCCGCCTTCTTGGCGAGGCGCACGAAGGAGTGGGTCGACACGTCCATGGCCAGGGCAAAGCCGTCGGCCGAGGTGTCGACCACGCGGCCGTGCAGGTCGTCACGCTTGGCGAAGGCCATGCTGTGGATCGCGAAGTCGAGCTTGCCGTGGCGGGCCTCGATCTGGGCGAAGGCCTCGTCCATGGTCTCGGGGCGGGTGACGTCGAGGAGGAACACATCCTCGACCCCGAGGCGGTGGATGATCGGCTCGATGAAGGCGCGCGTCTTCTCGTTCTGGTAGGTGATCACGAGCTTGGCGCCTGCCTGTGCGCAGGCCTCGGCGACGCCGCTGGAGATGGACTTCTCGTTCGCGATGCCGGTGATGAGGCCGACCTTGCCTTGGAGATTGATGATCGGGGTCATGGTGGGGTCCTGTAGGCGGGATTGGTGTTGTTGCAGTGCAACGTCGGAGGGCTTGTCGCGCGTCGCGCAACGGAAATGTGATGGTCCGTGAAATTCGATACACGGCAGCATGAAGCTAACTGAAGTATATTGCGCATTGCAGCATCACCCAATCGGCAGCCGCAGATTTCTCTGCCGGAGCATGGAACATGACACGCAACGCATACATCTTCATGGACTTCGACGGCGTCACCCATCCCTGGGGTGAGGTCGAGGATTTTCACTGCCTGCCCCACATCGAGGCGGTGGTGCGCGAGTTTCCGGAAGCGCGGATCGTCATTGCTTCCGACTGGCGGATGCTGTTCTCGCTGCCCAAGCTGGTGGCACGCTTTTCCGAGGACATTCGCGGGCAGATCGCCGGCGCCACGCCGCATCTGCTGCCGAAGACCGGCGCCGAGCTGCATGGCCTGCGCGAGCGTGAGGCGATGGCCTGGCTGCGCCAGCACGGGGCAGATCCCGCCGAGGCGGCATGGTGTGCGATCGACGATGCGCCCGGCAACTGGCTGTCGCGCTCACGCCTGCTGCTGACCGACTTCAAGCGTGGCTTCACGACCGAGGATGCCGGCGCCTTGCGGCGCATGCTGCAGGGTTTCCGCGATGGCGTGCGGATCCAGGTCGGGCAGCTCACGCCCTCGCTGTGGGTGCGCGACAGCGCCTGAACAGGGACTCGAACCATGCCCGCAGCCACCGCGCCGCTTCCACCCGATCCGTTTGCGACTCACGTCGACGCTGCGACCCAGCGTCAGGCGGCGCGCCTCGCCGAAGAGAGTTTCGCGCGCGCGTTCCGGCTCAGTGTCGCCGAGTCCGAACCTGCGCGCCTGAAGGGTGTCTCCGAGTTGCGTGCCGACCTCGCCGACTGGGCGGCCGCGGGCGCCGATGACGAGGTGCGCGCGCTGCGGCTTGCCCTGCTGGTGAGCGGTATGGACCAGTGGGGCCTGGCGTGGAGCCGGGCCTTCGAGCTGGCGGCGATCCCGGCCCTGACCGAGCTCATTGGTGCACTGCGCACCGGGCTCGACGCGCAGGCCGAGGCACGCTTCCTGCGGCATTTCGACGCCGTCGCTGCGGCCGAGGAAAACGTGATCGACTTCAAGGTCGAGCTTCGCCGCGGCCTGCACCTTGCGCTGTGGCATTCGTCGATCGCGACCGCTGACCGCGACGAAGCCTTGCGCCTCGCCGGCGAACTCGGCAGCCAGTTGCTGGCGTTGACGCGTGCGATGCCGCGGGCCGGCTGGCGGCTGGTGGCCGATGCGCTCGCCTTCATCCAGATCCGTTGCCTGGCCGATGGACTCGCCGCGGAGGGGGTGGGCCAGGAGGCGACGCAGGCGCTGTTTGGCGCCCTGTCGCGCGAGTTGCCCGCTGCGCTGCGCGACCTGGTGATGGCGCACGCCAGCCGCGCCGTGCTCGCCTGGCAGCAGGCCGGGCGCGCGTCGCAGCAGGTGCATTGATGGCGCTGCGCGCAACGATCTTCAAGGCGGACATCCAGATCGCCGACATGGACCGCCACCACTACGCCGACTACTCGCTCACCCTCGCCCGTCATCCTTCGGAGACCGACGAGCGCATGATGGTCCGCCTGCTCGCCTTCGCGCTCTTCGCCGACCCGCAGCTGGCCTTCGGCAAGGGGCTGTGCGCGGAGGACGAGGCCGACCTCTGGCAGAAGGACCTGACCGGCGTGATCGAGCGCTGGATCGACGTCGGCCAGCCCGAGGACAAGTGGGTCCGCAAGGCTTGCGGGCGGGCGCGCGAGGTCGTCGTGCTCGCCTACGGGCGCGCGCTCGAGGTCTGGTGGGGCGGAGTGCGCGGCCGCCTCGAGCGCCACCACAACCTGCGCGTGTTCGCGCTCGAGCGCGAGGCGAGCGCCGAGCTGGCTCGCCTGGCCGAGCGCTCGATGCGGCTGCAGTTCTCCATCCAGGATGGCCATGTCATGGTCACCAACGGACGCGACACCGTTTCGCTGGAGCCACGGCGTCTGGAGGCTTGACGGCGCAGCGTTCGAGCTCGCATCGGCAAGCGGCGCGCTGCATCGCCCGCTGATCTGCGTCTGAAGCTCAGCGTCCGGCCGCGAGCAGGAACGGGATCATTGCGTCCGCACAGGCATCCGGGTCTTCCTGCATGAAGCAGTGGCCGCCGGGCATCTCCTCGCAGGTGACGTTGGGCTGGGTGGCCGCCCAGCGCGTGATCGAGCGCGCGGCGAAGGCGAAGGTGCTGCGCCCGCGCAGCGCGAGCACCGGCTGGCGGATGCGCGCGAGCGAGGACCACAGCCGACGCGGGTACGAGGCGAAGATCTCGGCCTCGCGCGTCGGTCGGCACTTGAGCTCGACGCCGCCGCCGGGAACATCGCGCAGCGCATGATCGATGTAAGCTTGGAAACAATCCTCGCGCCAGCCGCGGAACACGCCCCGTCCGTGCAGGTTGGCGTGCGCAGTGCGGCGATCCGGCCAGTGGTGGCGGCGGTTGCGCGCGCCCGCGGCAAGCTTGTTGCGTGACGCCAGGCCGACCAGGTCGGAGAGCGCCATCATGCCGATCATCGCCGGAGAGAAAAGCACCGGATCGAGCAGCACCGCACGCGAGAAAGTCTGTGGATGATGCGCCAGCATCAGGCAGGTCAGCACGCTGCCGAAGCTGTGGCCCGCGGCATGGACCGGCACCGGACCAAACCGCGGTGCGTGGGCCAGCCACGCCTCCGCTGCCATCTCCGCGGCGTGGTTCCAGCCGCGGAAGCGGCTGCCGTGGTCGCTGTCGCCATGCCCCTGCACATCGGAGAGGAAGAGATCGAAGTCTTCTTCCAGGCGCGCGAGCAGCGGCGCGTAGGTGAGCGAGCTCAGGCCATTGCCGTGCAGGAAGTGGATGACCGGGCGCCCGCTCGGCGCGCTGTGATGGCCGCGCAGCGTGAAGCCTGCGGAAGTGTGGTGAGTCCAGTTGTGGAGCTTCATGTCGTGGGGAGTGTCCGCGCCGGGTCGGCAGCGACGCGGCCGTGTTCGTTATCGGGGGTGGATCGCGCGCGCGCCGGCAGGCTGGCGCTGCTGCAGGTCGCGTCGTCCGCGAGCGGAGCGAGAGTCTGCCATGAAAACCAGCCCGGCACGTGCGCCGCAGGCATCGGACGGGCAATGCCGTAGCCCTGGCCCAGCCTGCAGCCGAGCGCAACCAGGGCGGCTGAATGTGCGGGGGTCTCGACGCCTTCGGCGATCACCTCGCGATTGAAGGTGCGCGCGAGCTGGACGACCGCAGCGACAATTGCACGCGCCTCTTCGTCGTCCAGCATGTCGATCACGAAGCTGCGATCGATCTTGAGGCGGTCGACCGGCAACTGGCGGAAGTGGCGCAGCGAGGCGTAACCGGTGCCGAAATCGTCGAGCGCGATGCGCACGCCGAGGCGGCGGCAGGCGTTGAGCACGTCCATCGCCAGCACCATGTCATCGAGCGCGGTCGACTCGAGGATCTCGAGCTCGAGCCGCGACGGCGGGATGTCGGGGTGGCGTTCGAGTGCGCTGCGCACGTCAGCGACGAAACCCGGCATCAGCAATGGTCGGGCGCCCACGTTCACGCTGACGCAGAGCTCGAGGCCGGCGGCGCGGCAGCGCTCGAGCTCGCCGAGGGCGGTGTCGATGACCCACTGGCCAAGCCGTGTCGCGAGCTCGGTGCCTTCGAGGTCGGGCAGGAACTCGGCCGGTGCCAGCAGCCCCCGCTCCGGGTGCTGCCAGCGCAGCAGCGCCTCCATGCCGAGCGGACCGCCGTCAACCATGTCGATCTGCGGCTGGTAGTGGAGTACGAACTCATGCCCGGTCAGGGCCTGTTCCAGGCGGTCGATGCGCTTCTTGCGCACGCGCTGCTGCGCCTCGACCTCGGCATCGAAGAACTGGATGCAGTTGCGCCCGCGCTGCTTGGCGCGGTACATCGCCTGGTCGGCATGGCGCAACAGTGTGTCGGGGTCTGCGTCGTCGGCGGGGAACAGGGTGACGCCGACGCTCGCCGACACGCTCACACGCTCACCGGCGAGCGGCATCGGCGCGCGGATCGCCTCCAGCACACGATCGAGCACGCACTCGCCCTCGATATCCTCGAGCAGCAGCACGAACTCGTCGCCGCCGAGGCGCGCCACCGTATCGCTCGCGCGCAGGATCGCGCTCAGCCGGTCGACGATGCCCACCAGCACCTGGTCGCCCGCTTCGTGGCCGTGCTGGTCGTTGATCGGCTTGAAACCGTCGAGGTCGATCACGCACACCGCAAGCGGCCTTCCGGTGCGGCGGGCGTGGGCGATCGCCTGGCGCAGACGGTCGTCGAGCAGGCGGCGGTTGGGGGCGCCGGTGAGCGGGTCGAAATAGGCGATGCGGTTGAGCTCTTCCTCGTGCTTCTTCAGCCGGCTGATGTCGGAGAACAGCGCCAGGTGGTGCGTGATCCGCCCATCCGCGTCGCGCACCCGGCTGATCGAGAGCACCTCGGCGAATTCGCCGCCGTCCTTGCGCCGGTTCCACAGCTCGCCCTGCCAGTGGTCTTCCGCCTCGAGCGCCTGCCACATCGTGCGGTAGAACTCGCGGCTCTGGCGACCCGAGTTGAGCAGGCGCGGATCGCGACCGAGGCTCTCTTCACGGCTGTAGCCGGTGATGCGGCAGAAGGCCGGATTGACGTCGATGATGCGGTTGTCGGCGTCGGTGATCACGATCGCCTCGTAACTTGACGAGAACACGCTCGCGGCCAGGCGCAGCTTCTCCTCGCTGGCCTTGCGCCGGCTGATGTCGACCTGGGCGCCGGTGAGCAGCAGCGCGCGACCGCTGGCGTCGCGGCGGACGGCATGTGCGCGGTCATGCACCCAGACCCAGTGGCCGTCATGGTGGCGCAGGCGCAGATCCTGCTCGTAAAAGGCGGTCTCGCCGAGGATGTGGCGTTCGAGCTCGCGGTCGGCTTCGGCGAGGTCGTCCGGATGCACCCGTGTGCGCCAGCTCGAGCGTCCTGCCGCCGTGTCTGTGCTCGCAGCGAGCCCGAGGATCTCGGCCCAGCGGGCATCGGCCCGCCATTCACCGGTTTCGAGATCCCATTCCCAACTGCCGGCCCGCGTGGCCTCGACGACGTTGCGCAGGTGGTGGCGTTCGAGCTCGATCTCCGCCGCCAGCCGGCGCCCGGCGGCGTTGGCGCGCGACAGCGCGCGATTACGCTGCGCCAGTCCGGCGAGCAGCAGCACGATGGTGCCGAGGGCGAGGCCAAGCGCGAACAGCGAGTCGTTGTAGCGCGCCCACACATCGTGCCAGGTGAATGCCGGGGTGGTGTCGAAGGGCGGCAGGCGCAGCGTGCGCAGCACCTCCTCGACCGGCGAATAGTCGGCCGCGATGGTGAAGCCATGGATGCGAGCGGCGCGGGCTGCCGGATGGGCAGCGTCGAGGGTGAGGGCGAGGGCCACGATCCGCCGCAGCACCGCCTGGTCGGCAGTGCTGAGTGCGACCAGCGGCCATTCCGGGTACAGGCGCGTCGAGCTGCGCAGCGGATAGCCGGGCAGGGTCCGGGGGTTGAGCACGCGCAGTGCGGACAGGTCGCGCCCTTCCGCGGCCAGTCGTTCGACCAGGCCGGTGCGCACGAAGCCGGCGTCCACCGTTGCACGCAGCACCGCGTCGACCACGCTGTCCTGGCTCTGGCCGAGGGTGAGCAGGCGCAGCGACGCGGGGGACGTGCCGGCAGACTGCATTTCGAAGGCCTGCGCCGGGTAGGTGCCGAGAAAGTTGGCGTGGGTGGTGCCGACGCGCTTGCCGGCGAGGTCGGCCAGGGTCGCGATCCGCGGGTCGGCGGCGCGCACCAGGATCACGCCGCCGAACTCGGCGAGGGCCTGGCCGTTTTCCTCGCCGACCAGTGTGGCGATCGCGCCCGAGAGCGGATTCGACGCGCGCAGGAGGATGAAATGGGCCGGATTGGTAAGCAGCAGGTCGAGCTTGCCGTGCGCGAGCGCGCTGTCCACCTCGGCATCGTCGAGTGCGCGCAGTTCGACGCGCACGCCGTCGAGGCCGGCGTTGAGATAGTCAACGAAGGGTTGCCAGGCGGCCTCGACCATCGCCTTGGGGCGTGCCGAATGAACCCCGAAGCTGAGTTGAGTGTGTGCGCGCAGCGGAGTGCACGCGAGTGCCGCGACCAGCAGCATCGCCAGGCGGAGCGCAGCGCGCTTCAGCATCGACGCGCTTTCGGCCGGGGGCACGGTGTGCGCCCGGACGGGGGGCGGTTGGGGCGCGGTGGAAACCGGGCCGCGTGTGCGTGCAGGCCTTGGATGGGCATGGAGTGCCGGCAAAACGATCAACTGCTCATTCTAGGGCGAAACGCCCTGCCTTCCCGTGCATTGGGTCACGGTCGTCGCGCCGGTCGCGGGCCTGGGCGGCCGCGCTGGTGGCGCATGTGGGGCGCCGCCTCGGCAGGGGCGGTGGAGGCCGCGACCGGGTGCAGCGCCGCGGTCGCGGGGGCGCTCAGTCTTCCCGGCGACGGAATGGCTTCGGGTGATCCCCTTTGCGCTGGGCAGGCGCGGAATGGCCGCTGCCCCTGCGCTCGGGGGCCGCGGCGCGGCGCTCGTCGTGAGCGCGACCATCAGCGACGACGACGAGGTCGCGACGGCGACCCTGCGCTGGGCCATCGGCGCGGGCGCGTTCGCCTCGATCGCGATGACGAACACCGCCGGCGCGACGTGGCAGGGCACCGTGCCCGCGGCCAGCATCCCGAGCGGCACGACCAGCCTGCGCTACGTCGTCGTCGCGGCGGACCCGACCGGCAACAGCGCGTCGCACCCGGCCACGGGCGAGGCGAGCCCGCACGTCG
>JBEOKH010000221.1:0-4552 GCA_040275625.1 Thauera sp.
GCCGGCACGCCGGAGAACGCGCGTCGTCTGCGCGAGGGCGCCACTCTGGCGGTGCTCTACATCTCCGACGAGTACGCGCAGGAGGTCACCGAGGGTCAGTGCGGCATCGACCCGGGTGGCGCGGCCTGCAACACCGGCGTGGGCGATCTGTTCTCGGCGGGCAACAACAACATCTGCCAGTTCGCCCCGAATGCGGCGCAGCAGGCGTGCATCGATCAGGTGGTGGCGCCGTACATCCAGCAGATCCGCGACCAGGGCGGCGTGGCCTTCGCGCAGGTCATCAACCCCAACCCCGCGGGCGCCTGCAACCAGGGTCAGTTCCGCTGCCCGCAGCCGGGCTCGCAGGAGGCCAACGAGCCGGGCCGCGGCTACATCGAGGTGGTGAACGCGTTCGGCGGCACCTACTACTCGCCGTGCGTCGACAACCCGGGCCAGGCGCTCCAGGCCATCGTCGATGCGGTGACCGGTGCGGCCTCGCAGTTCCAGCTCACGGGCCAGCCGATCTCGTCGACCGTCAAGGTGGGCGTGACGCGTATGGGCACCGGCATGACGCAGGAGGTGCCGCGCTCCAAGACCAACGGCTTCGACTACGATCCGGTGTCCAACTCGATCTTCTTCCGCGGCAGCTCGCGGCCGGCGGTGGGTGATCGGGTGACGGTGAGCTATCGCGTGTGGCTGCCCCCCGAGGCGCCTTGTGGTCGGCCGTGTGGCCCCAACCAGATCTGCGACGGTCAGCTCGGCGTGTGCACCTGCGACCAGGGCCAGTGCAACGCGGCCTGCGGACCGAACCAGGTCTGCGACGCCAACTGCGCCTGCACCTGTACGCCGGACTGCAACGGCAACTGTGGCCCGAACCAGGTCTGCAACCAGGCCACCTGCGCCTGCGAGTGCCCGGCGGACTGCGGCGGCTGTGGCCCCGGCACCGTGTGCAACCCGACCACCTGCGCCTGCGAGTGCGACCAGAACTGCGGCGGCGCCTGCGCCGGCACCAACACCGTGTGCAACACCGCCGCGTGCAACTGCCAGTGCCCGTCGGACTGCGGCGGCAACTGCGGTCCGGGGTTGGTGTGCAACACCTCGACCTGTGACTGTGCGTGCCCGGCGGACTGCGACGCGGCGTGTGGTGGTGCGGGCCGCTGCGATCCGAACAACAACTGTGCGTGCGCGTGCCCGGTCGACTGCGGCGGGTGCCCGGACGGCACCATCTGCAACGCCACCGCGTGCGCCTGCGAGTGCCCGGCCACGGCCTGCCAGAACTGCAGCGGCAACCGCGTGTGCGATCCGAGCACCAACTGCGGCTGCGTGTGCCCGGCCGACTGCGGCGGCTGCGGCCCGACCGAGCGCTGCGACCAGACGCAGTGCCTCTGCGTGCCGGGCGTCTGAGCCGGCGCCACCGTCGCGAGCGTAGTCGATCGCTACGCTCGTGACGGGTCTATCGCGCCCCGCGGCGCGCCCCGCCGACCCTCTGCTCGCGGACTACTTCTCCTGCCCTTTCCTATGGCTCTACCCGTCGCCGGCCTCGAGCCGTCGCTGGGTCGAGTACCCAGGAGAACCTTCGGCGAACCACGCGGCGAGGCTCGGCGTGTGATTCGAGGTGTGCTCTCGGCGCTTCGCGTCGGGCGTCGGCCGGCGCAAGTAGCGGGGATCGCTCAGCCCTTGATCGGGTCGAGGTCGCCGGTGAGGGAGTCGCGAGAGACGCTGCGTGATCGGGGCGCGGGGAACGAGCCCGTGATGCTGCCCTCGGCTTTGCGACCCTTCAGCGGCAAGCGGACGGTGAACTGCGTGCCGACGCCGAGCTGTGACTCCACGCGGATGTCGCCGCCGTGGTTGGTGATGATGCGCTGGCAAACGGCCAGGCCGAGCCCGGTGCCCTTGGGCTTGGTGGTGAAGAACGGGATGAACAGGTGGTCCAGCGTGTCCTTGGGGATACCGGGGCCGCGGTCACGCACGGTGATCTCCACGCGATCGCGGTCGCGGATCCACCGGGTGCCGACCTCGACCGGCGTGGCGCGCTCTCCGGTGGCCTCCATGCCGTTGAGCACGAGGTTGAGGATGACCTGCTTGAGCTGCTCGGCGTCGACCTCGGTGTGGGGCAGCTCGGCGTCGAGGTCCAGCAGGATCGGCGCGCTGGGGCCGCCGTCTTTGGCGCGGGCCTCGCAGAGCTTGGCGGTCTTGCGCACCACCTCGTTGAGGTCGGCCGCGGCGAGCTGGGCCCGGAACGGCCGCGCGTAGTCGAGGAACTGCGACACCACGGAGTTGAGGCGGTTGGCCTCCTCGACGATGACCTGCAGGAGCTCGGCGTCGTCGCGGGCGCCACCCCGCGAGGGCTCGAGGTACTCGGCGGCGCCCTTGATGGCGCCGAGCGGGTTCCTGATCTCGTGCGCCAGGCCGGCGGCCATCTCGCCGATGGCGGCCAGGCGGTCTCGCTCGCGCAGGCGCAGCGCCAGCTGGCTGTTCTCCAGCACGATCACCGCGGCCTCGCTGATCTGGATGAGGAGCGCGATCTCCTCGGTGGAGTACGGCTCCATCACGCGGTCGTCCCGCAGCGCGAGGAAGCCCAGCACCTTGTCGCCCGAGACGAAGGGCAGGAGCACGTCGGCGCTGACGGCGCGCATGGCGTCGAGCAGATCGCGGTTGCCGCCGCCCTTCTCCTCGCGCACGCGGCTGAGCTGCTCGGTCAAGAGCGGCCCGCGCTGGTGGTGGATGGCGTGCCACAACGACGGCAGCTCGGCCTCGCTCACGCGCAGGGCCGGCTCGGGGCCGCGATGCGCCCGCAGCACCAGCTCGCGGCCCAGCGGCTCCAGCAGGTACACGGCGGCGTGGGTGGCGCGGCGCGCGTCGTACAGCGTGTCGAGCACGAGGTCGCTCATGCGCACCGGATCGAGCACGCGGAGCATGCGGCGGCGCACGTTCTCCAGCGTGGTGGCGAAGCCGTAGCGTTCGCGGAAGAACAGCTCCACCGTGCGCGCCTCCAGCCACTCCTTCACCGGCTCGTAGAGCGTGATCAGGATGACCACCGAGACGACGGTGTTGAAGATGCGCATCGACGCGGTGTTGCCCAGGCCCACCACCAGCAGCGCCGAGATGGTGGCGAACAGCAGCGCCAGGCCGGCCAGCACCACCATGCGGACGATAAACTCGTTGAGGTCGAGCAGGCGGTCGCGGGCGATGACCTGCGACAGGAAGAAGACGTACAGCATCACCGCCAGGTTGCCGGCGGCTGCGGCGTGCTCGCCCACCCACGGCAGGCGGCCCGAGATGGCCAAGGTGGTGGTGAGCGAGGCGCCGATGGCCAGATAGCGCAGGCGAGCGGCCTCGGCCGTCCCGCGACCGGCCGCGCCGGCGCGCAGCAGCACGCGTGTGGTCATCAGCACCATGCCCAGCACGTAGCTGCCCACCACCGCCTGGGTGACGGTGAGCTCGCCCAGGGGTGACAGCGCCGCCACGCCGACCAGCACCGACAGGGGCACGCTCACGGCGCGCAGCGCGCCGGCCGGGCTGTTGCGGAGGAGGTCCGAGAACAGCTGGATCAGCGTGGCCGGGATGAGCGCGGCGATGGCCAGCTCCACGCGCAGCCAGGTGTCGGCGCCGTACGCGCCGGTGAGGAAGCTGGCCAGGAACCACAGGACGAGGTTGATGGCCAGCAGCACGAACAGGAGGTCGAGCCGTCGATTACGACGGCGCAGCAGCGCCTCGGAGGCGACGGCGATCGTCACGAGCACGCCGATGAGCGCGCTCTGGACGCCGATCGTGATCATGTCAGGTCACAGCCGCAGGGCCACGCCGACCGAGAAGCGCAGGTCGCGGTTGCCGATGCTCGCGTTGGTGAGGTCCTCGCCCGAGGGTGCCTGGCGCTGAGAGGTGCCGCTGAGGCTGATCGAGCGCAGATCGAAGCGCCCGTCGAAGGCGATGCCGAGCGCGTCGGTGAGCCAGTAGCGCAGGCCGAGGCCCGTGCCGAAGCTGAGGCCGCTGCCGAACTCGCCGTTCTTCGACTGGCTGGGCGTCTCGCTGTAGCCGACCACCAGGCCGACCTCGAGGGCCACCAGCGCCTCGAAGGCCTCGGTGAGGGGCAGCGACAGCTCGCCGCCCAGGAACGGTGCCACCGAGGTGCTGCCGAGGATCAGGTTGGACGGGTGGTCCGACACGCCCAGGATGCCCAGGCGCAGGCCCGCCAGGGGTGAGAGCTGCACGGCCTCGCGGCCCTCGCCGGTGAGCGTGAGGTGCAGCTTGAGGCCGAAGACGAGGTCGAGGATGGAGCCGGTGGGCTCGTCGCTCGAGCGGCCGATGTTGACCTGATAGCGCACCGGGCTGAAGGCGGCGCGGGCGAAGACGCCGGTGTTGACCACCGGGATGAGCACCTCGACCTCGCCGCTGATCAGCGCCAGCGGGTCGAGCTGGTAGCTGAGGCGCGAGCGGCGGCCGTCGGCGGAGTCGAGGTCGAAGGTGTGGAGCACACCCGCGCCGCCTTGCACGGTGGCGCGCACGAGGTCCGTGGGGGCGCGGTCGTCGCGCGGCTCGCTGATGCGATCGGCACGCGACAGCGGCCGCGCCT
>JBEOKH010000222.1:0-1941 GCA_040275625.1 Thauera sp.
GCCTCTTCCCGGCCCTGTCGCCCACCGACCTGCCGGCGCAGGACGACGGCTTCGTGCGCAGCACCAGCGCCGGACGCGGCCTGTTCTCCGACTCGCGCGGCCGCAACACCGGCTGGCGGGCGATCAACTTCATGCCCTATGGCATCTTCACCCCGCTCACCGGCAGCGTGTCGGGCATCTACATCCGCCTCGCCGAACCCTTCATGAAGAACACCGCCGGCGACTTCGACCTCGCCACCTACGTGGCCAACCTCGAGCTCGTCGAGCGCAACATCCAGGACCGCCTCGCTGGCCAGACGCACTACATCGGCGCCGCCGCCAGCGTCGCGCTCGTGCGCGGGCAATACCCGCTCGGCACCGAGTTCGCCCATCCCCTGCATTACGTGGATGTCGATGCCGACGGAACCAGCGCTACCAGCCCCTTCCCCGGCTTGCGCGCACGGCGCGTCAAGGAGGTGCGCTGGATGTACAAGGCGCGCGCATGGCATCCGGACGAGTTCGGCAACGCGCTCAAGGACGAGTCCGCACCGGTGTATGCAAGCCGCGACCAGGGCTGGATCGAGAATGGCACCGGCTGGCTGCTCGCCGGCTGGATCGAGGACGCCGACGGCCGTCTGCGCGCGCAGACGCCCGCCGAGCTCACCCAGTGCGTCGGCTGCCACTCGGGCAATGTGCGCCAGTCCGACATCGGCCAGAACGCGGTGTTCACCTCCGGTACCGGCAACACCATCGACGCCACCTGGAGCCTGCCGCGCAAGCTCGCCGGAGCGAGCGGCTGGCGCGAGATGGACTACCTCGGTTACCGCGCCGGCACGGCGGCCACAGACGACGCCACGCCGGGTCGCCTCGGCACCGCGGAGCCGATCAACCGCGGGCTTGGCAAGGGCGAGTTCCGCATCTTCCTCGACTATGTGGTAGGCGCCTCGCTGTACGGCGACATGCCGGCGACGATCGAACGCTTCCTGGGCACGCAGATCTCGCTCAACAACGGCTACGCCGCCAACTGGCCGCGGCTCGACACCGCAGTCGCGGCGCTGGATGCCGAGGCAATCCGCGACATCCAGCGCCAGCGCCTGGCGCTGATCCGTGCCTTCACCGCGCGCGGCGGACATCTTGATGCCCGGGGCCGCATTCGCGCCGAGCTCTTCCTGCCCACGCGCAGCGATGCCTTCGCCGCCGCGGCCCGCTACCGCCAGGTGGTTGTCACCCAGCGCTACACGTTCGGCAAGGACGTCTTCGCACAGACGCCCTTCAGCCTGCGCTACTTCCGTACCGCCGACACCGCCTACCCGCATCAGGACGGCCAGCCTTACGAGCTCGGCGAGCCGATCACCGACCGCCCGATCAACGCGCGGGTCGCCGACTTCACCTACGGCATCGGGGTGACGCCGACCTTGATCGACGAGGAGCGTGAGTTCGCTGCCGGAGGGACCTTCGTCGGGGACTACGTACCCTTGCTGCAGCAGTGATCGTCGGGCGCGCCGCATCCAGGCCGATACGGACCGCACGCGGGCGACCCACGGCTTGCCCTCGATGCGGTCCCCCGTGCCCACGCGGGATCCGCGGCCGCTGACATATACTTGCAGGCCTTTCACGCGCCTCCATGACCGTGCCCCAGGGCACTCCAGTCCACCACCGCTTGCCGATGTCGAAGCTTTCCCTGCCGTCTGCCGGCGCCCTCCGCGTCCTCCCGGGTGCCCTGCCACTGCTTGCCTGGCTGTTTGCGCTCGCCTGCTGCGCGTGGGTCGCGAGCACGCTGTTCTGGCAGTTCGCTGCACCCGACCCGGTGGCTGCGGTCGCACGTCACGAGATCGACGCCCGCAAGGTCGCCGCCCGCATCGGCCTGCATGTCGGCCAGCCCGGGCAGGGCGAGACCCCGGCAACCGTCAGCACCGCCGCTGGCGACACGCGCTACACGGTCACCGGCATCGCGACAGGCTT
>JBEOKH010000223.1:0-4097 GCA_040275625.1 Thauera sp.
ACGTTCTGCGAGAAGCTGGTGTAGGGGAAGGTGTTGAAGAGGCCGCCGATCAGGGTGCCGAGACCGTCGGTGCGCAGACCGGCGGCGAGCTCGGTGCGGGAGATGCGCTTGTCGGTGATCTCGCCGAGCGCAAGGAACATGCCCACCGACTCGATCATCACCACCACCATGACCAGGGTCATGGTCAGCACCATCACCGGGTCGAAGGTCGGCATGCCGAAGGCGAAGGGGGTGACGATGTCGAACCACTCGGCCTTGCCGACCTTGTCGAAGTGCATCTTGCCCATCACCGCGGCGACCACGCAGCCGACCACGATGCCGAGCAGCACCGCGATGTTGGCCACGAAGCCGCGGCCGTAGCGCACCAGCAGCAGGATCACCACCAGCACGAAGGCTGCCACCGCCATGGTGTCGAGCGCGCCGTAGCTGGGGTTGTCGACCATCGGAATCGCCCCCGGCAGCCGGGTGAGCTCGGTGCCGGCGGCGGCGGCCTTTTCCCTGGCGCCATCGACCATCTGCACCAGCCTGGGCACATCCACGCTCTGCGCCAGGTGGGCCGGACCGCCCATCGCCCAGCCTACGCCCACGCGCATCAGGCTGATGCCGATGATGGCGATGATGGTGCCGGTGACGACCGGCGGGAAGAAGCGCAGCAGCCGGCTCATGAAGGGCGCGATGAAGATCGACAGGATGCCGGCACCGATGATCGCGCCGAAGATCGCCCGCGCGCCCTCCGGGCCGCCCTGCACGCTGGCCATCGCCACCATCGGCCCGACCGCGGCGAAGGTGACGCCCATCATCACCGGCAGCTTGATGCCGAAATACTTGCCGAAGCCGAGCGACTGGATCAGCGTCACCAGGCCGCAGCAGAACAGGTCGGCCGAGATGAGCAGGGCGACCTGCTCGGGGGTGAGGCCGAGCGCGCGGCCGACGATCAGCGGCACCGCGATCGCGCCGGCGTACATCACCAGCACGTGTTGCATGCCCAGGGCGACGAGGCGGCCGCTGGGCAGTTTTTCGTCGACCGGGTGGACCCGATCGGCGCTGCCTTCCAGGGTGAGGTCAGGCATGGTTGTCTCCTTCCTTGTACTTGTTTGTCTCTGTGTTGTTGCCGTCAGCAACCGGGGGAGTACGGCTCGACGCCGGGTGTCGTGCATCCCCTCGCCGCCTCGTCCTTCATCCGGGTCGCCTCGCCCGAGCGGCGGGCTGTGGGCTCGTGGCCCTGCGCCGCTGCGTCGAGTCGAGATGAAGTCTAGGGATTCGCTTCGGCCGCGGGTGCGGCCCTGGCTAATAAGTCGAATAGTGAAATTTATATTGTTGCGCCGCAGCAGCTGGCGTGTGACGGGTTGGTCGGTGTGAAAAAGGGTTCGCGGCTTCCGCCGCTCCTACACGGCCTTGCCGCGCAGCAGGCCGCGCCGCGAAACGTCGTCGCGGCGAAACGACGAAACGATGGAATGGCGAATCGACGAATCGGCGCAACCGCGGAACGACGGCACGGTGCCCCCTGTAGGAGCGCCGGAAGGCGCGAACGCAGCCGTCGTCGCCCCCGCGCCGATCGCCGCGCCGCCCTGTTCGCGGCTTCCGCCGTTCCTGCAGGCGCTTCCGGAAGCGCCGGGGGGCTTGCAGGAGCGGCAGCCGCCGCGAACTCTTGCTGCCCTCAATGCAGCGCGCCGGTCAGCAGCAGGTAGCCCGGCAGCCAGGCGGTCAGCGCCCCCTGCACGATCGACATCGTCGCGGTCAGGCGTGCGATCGGTCTCTGCAGCGCGAGCAGCAGGAAGAACAGCAGCCACAACACCGCCCACGCGGCCCACGACAGTCCGAGCCACCACTCGCCGGGGCCCGCCGCTGCGCGCAGGGTGTCGACCGCCACCGGCACTGCGGTGATGGCCACGAACAGGCTGAACCAGCCCAGCCCGCGGCCGTCGGCGCCGCTGAAGCGGTTGTAGGCGACCCACAGGTAGGTCAGGGAGAAAAGCAGCGAGAACGCGGCATTCCTGATCGAGACCGCATCGGCCCCATCGCCAAGGGCGAGCTTCAGCGCCACCAGCAGGGTCAGCCCGCCGGAGAACAGGTTGATCACCGGGATCTCGCGGTCGCTGATGCGGCCGAGCATCCACAGGCCGTTGAGGATCAGCACCGCACCGACGTAGAGCAGGGTCAGGCCGAGCAACATGAAGCACTCCTTGGGTGCGTGATGGGGCGGGGGCGTCTGGCGGCGCCTGCGGCGCCCGGGATCGTGCGCACACGAGGAGGCATGCCCGGGTGCCTGCGCCCCGACAGCGCTCGACGCAGGCATTCACATGGCTTCAGTGCGCCAGCGCCGGCTCGATCGCCTCCGCGTCGGCGCTGCGCCGGCCGCCGTTGAGGAACAGGTTGAGCGTGACCGCGGTGATCGCCGCGAGCAGGATGCCGCTGTGCAGCAGCGGTTCGAGCGCGTGCGGCATCTGGTGGAAGAACTTCGGCGCCACCATCGGGATCATGCCGGCGCCCACCGACAGCGCGACGATGTAGAGGTTGAAGCGGTTGTTGCGCAGGTCGGCCGCGAGCAGGATCTTGATGCCGGTGGCAGCGACCATGCCGAACATCACCAGGCCGGCGCCGCCGAGCACGTACTGCGGCACCGAGGCGATGATCAGCGCCATCTTGGGGAAGAGGCCGAAGGCCATCAGGATCGCGCCGCCGGCCACGCACACCCAGCGGCTCTTCACCCCGGTGACGCCGACCAGGCCCACGTTCTGCGAGAAGCTGGTGTGCGGGAAGGTGTTGAGGAAGCCGCCGATCAGGGTGCCCAGGCCGTCGGTGCGCAGGCCCCGGGTGAGGTCGTCGCGCGTGAGGCGGCGGCCGGTGAGCTCGCCGAGCGCGAGGAACATGCCGAGCGACTCGACCATCACCACCACCATCACCAGGCACATGGTGGCGATCGATACCGGGTCGAAGATCGGCATGCCGAAGTGCAGCGGGGTCACGATCGACACCCAGGGCACGTCGGCAAGGCCGTCGAAGCTGACCTTGCCCATCGCCATCGCGATCGCGAAGCCCACGCCCATGCCGACCAGCACCGCGACGTTGGACAGGAAGCCACGGCCGAAGCGGGTGACCGCCAGCACCACCAGCAGCACGATGCCGGCGATGGCGAGGTATTCGGGGGTGCCGTAGGCGGGGTTGTCGACCAGCAGGCCGCTGGCGGCGTCGCGGATCCTGGGCTGGCCGCCGGCCGACCAGTTGATCGCCACCGGCATCAGCGAGATGCCGATCACCGCGATGATCGAGCCGGTGACCACCGGCGGGAACAGCGGCAGCGCGCGCGACACCAGCGGCGCGAACAGCATGCCGAAGACGCCGGCGGCGATGCCCGCACCGAGGATGGCGTTGATGCCGAGTTCAGGGTTGCCCGCCATCGCCACCATCGGCCCGACCGCGGCGAAGGTGACGCCCATCATGATCGGCAGGCGGATGCCGAAGCGGCCGACGCCGAGCGCCTGGATGATGGTGACCAGGCCGCAGCACAGCAGGTCGGCGTTGATCAGGAAGGCGATCTGGTCCTTGGGCAGCTTGAGCGCGCCGCCGACGATCAGCGGCACCGCGATTGCGCCGGCGTACATCACCAGCACGTGCTGCAGGGCGAGGGTGAACAGCCGCCCCTTGGGCGGGCACTGGTCCACCGGGTCGAGCTCGGGCAGGCGGCTCGTACGGGATTGATCAGACATTGCGGCGTCTCCTTGTCGTTATGGGCTGATGAGCTCAGTCTAGGATCACGCCGTGATATGGAAACCCCGATGGTCTTATAGGACGGATCAGGGGATTCGTATGGTGGGGAGGGGGGGCGGCGCAGGGGCCGAGGGGCACCGTGGTGGTGCAGGCGCGGCCGGCGCCGCGACCGCGCGCGTGAGGGCGTTGCCAATCCGCACACTGCATTCGCGCCTTCCGGCGCTCCTGCCGCGGCAACCGGACGCCGTGGTTTGTTCGCGCCTTCCGGCGCTCCTACCGGGCAACCGGACGCCGTGGTTTGTTCGCGCCTTCCGGCGCTCCTGCCGCGGCAACCGGGGCGCCGTGGTTTGTTCGCGCCTTCCGGCGCTCCTACCGGGCAACCGGGACGC
>JBEOKH010000224.1:0-6305 GCA_040275625.1 Thauera sp.
CCCACAAGGGGCTTTACGGCGACGCCGCCATCCTCGGCGGCGCAGCCGGCATGGTCGGCGCTGCCCTGCTCGCCGGGCGCGCCGCGCTCTGGCTCGGCACAGGGCGCGTCTTCGTCGGCCTGCTCGATCCGGCCGGCCCAGCGGTGGATTTTGCTCACCCCGAACTGATGCTGCGCCGCGCCGACGCGTTGCCGGCACGGCTGTCCGCGCTCGCCGCCGGTCCTGGCCTCGGAACCGGAACGGCTGCGGCTGAGCTGCTCGCCCCCGCGCTCGCACGCGAGATACCCCTGCTGCTCGACGCCGACGCGCTCAACCTGATCGCCGCCGAACCCGCGCTCGAGCGCGCGCTGGTGGTGCGCAAGGCACCGACGGTGCTCACGCCCCATCCGGCTGAAGCCGCGCGTCTGCTCGGCACCGACACCGCAACCGTGCAGGCTGACCGCCTGCGCGCCGCCCTCGAACTCGCCCGGCGCTTTCGCGCGCTGATCGTCCTCAAGGGCTGCGGCAGCATCGTCGCCACCCCGGACGAACGCTGGTTCATCAACGGCAGTGGCCACTCCGGCATGGCGAGCGCCGGCATGGGCGACGTGCTCAGCGGCCTTGTCACCGGCCTGCTTGCGCAGGGATGGCCGGCCGAATCGGCGCTGATCGCCGGCACCCATCTACACGGGGCCGCGGCCGACCGGCTCGCCCGCGAAGGCATCGGCCCGATCGGCCTGACCGCGAGCGAGACCGTTGACGCCGCACGCGGCGTGCTCAACGGCTGGCTGGTCGAGGCCCTGCGAACCGGCCCGACCGGTCCGCACACACAGCGCCCGCAAGGCATTCGCTAAGCCGCGGCGATCACGCCCGGGAGCCGCCGCGCGCACGGGTGGGCGAACGCGGGTGCTAAGATCAACTTTTCCACTCCCTCGCTCCCCTGCCATGCTCTCCGAACAGCTCCGCGTCGAAATCCAGCGCAACATCGCAGCCTCGCTCGCCGAGGACATCGGCACCGGCGATCTCACCGCACGCCTGATCGCGCCCGACACCGAGGCACGTGGGCGTGTCATCACACGCGAAGCCGCGGTCATCTGCGGCACCGCATGGTTCGACGCCGCGTTCGCAGCGCTCAGCCCGGCCGCCGTGGTCCATTGGCACGTCAGGGACGGCGACAGGGTGGAGGCCGGCCAGCAACTCTGCGAGATCGCCGCGCGCGCCCGCGTGCTGCTGACGGCCGAACGCACCGCGCTCAACTTCCTGCAACTGCTCTCGGGCACCGCCACTGTGACCCGCCGCTTCGTCGAAGCTGTGGCGGGTACCGGCGCGAGGATCGTGGACACCCGCAAGACCCTGCCCGGTCTGCGCCTGGCGCAAAAATATGCGGTCGCGATCGGCGGTGGCACCAACCACCGCGTCGGTCTCTACGACGGCATCCTGGTCAAGGAAAATCACATCATCGCCGCGGGTGGCATCCGCGAAGTGGTCGACCAGGCGCGCACGATCGCACCCTCGAACGTGTTCATCGAGGTCGAGGTCGAAACACTCGAACAATTGCGCGAAGCTCTCGACGCCGGCGTGACGATGGTGCTCCTTGACAACATGAGCCTGGACGAGATGCGCGAGGCGGTGGCGATCAACGCCGGCCGCGCCGAGCTGGAAGCCTCGGGCGGCGTCAACCTGGAGCGCGTGCGTGCAATCGCCGAGACCGGCGTCGACCGCATCTCGATCGGCACCCTCACCAAGGACGTGCGCGCGCTCGACCTGTCGCTGCGCCACGTCGAGCAGTGAGCCAAGCGGGCCACACCCTCGCCAACGCTGCGGCGGAACTCACGCCCGCCTGGCCGATGGTCCCGGCGTGCTACGGCTGGCTCGCCCTCGATGCGCGCGGGATTTGGCGCCTGCGCGGCGAAACGGTCTCCCACGGCGGGCTGATCGCCTTCCTCTGTGCGCATTACGCTCGTGACGAGGACGGCTGCTGGCTGGTCCACAACGGCCCGCAGCGGGTGTTCGTCGACCTCGAGGCCGCCCCACTTATCCTCCGCCTGCACCCTGACGGGTCCCTGCGCAGTCACACGGGCAGGACGGTCACGCCCGTCGCACCGCTACTGATCGACGCTGACGGTAATGCCTTCATGGCGACTGGCGATGGTCCGGCCATGATCGACGACCGCGATCTGGCCACCTTCGCGAGTGCGCTGACCACCACCGACAGAGCCGCCGCGGGCGACGACGATCTGCTCGCGCTGCTCGGTGGCGGACACCATCCCGACCTGCGCTGGCGCGGGCTGGCGGTGGAGTTCTGCGCCCGTGGCGACATCCCGCAGCGGCTTGGCTACCGCCCCTGCCCCGCGCCCGCCGCCTGATCGCAGGGCGCTTGCTGCTACCCCTCCAGAATGTAGGGAAAGGCTATTGACGGCGCCCGGTACAGTCCGGCTATAATCCGCGCCCCTGCTCGACACGCCGGCGCCTCCAGGTGTCGATGCGGAGCAGGAGCGCCTTGGTGGTGAAATTGGTAGACACGCTATCTTGAGGGGGTAGTGGCGAAAGCCGTGCGAGTTCGAGTCTCGCCCAAGGCACCAGATATCGTCGTTAGGCGCGCATTTGCGTCGTGGAGTTCGCCGTCCGGCCCAGCAAGGACGGAGCGAATCCGACGCGGAACACGCCCCAGCGCCGGTTTCCGACCATGATCGGGAACGACAGGTCGCACAACACCTCCCCGGTATCCCTGACATAGGTCTGCAGCAGCATCGGCTCGCGCGAGGCGAGTGCGCGCCTGCACGCCGTGTCATCGTAGATTCGCTTGTGACGGCTGAACGCGAGGTCATGCTGCGGATCGCCGTTCGGCGGCTCGGAGAAGCGGCGGTTATGGACCGGCATGTAGCAGTTCGCATCGAAGCCACCGCAGAACGCCACGCCGGGCACCTCGCTGAGCAAGGTCTCGTACATTTTCTGCAAGTCGCGTTCAACGGCGCGGTCGTAGCTGGTGTTGTATTTCTGCGGCGAGGTCCCGGAGATCGGCTGGTATCGGGTGTCGAAGACATCGAGCGTCGCCGACTTGGCCTGCAGGTATGACGCCACTGCATCGCGATGACGCTCGCCCGCGGAGATCAGGCTGTCGTAGGCCGAGTCGCCGAGCCTGAAGCGACTCGACAGCATGTGCAGCATCTCGGTATGGTCGCGCAAGACTTCCGATACGCTCGACGACTCGTCCATGCGCCCGGTGACTTCCGCGGCGAGTTCGGTCACCTCCCCGACCAGCGCGTTCATGCCAGCGTTATCCTCATGGATGCGTTCGATCGCGCCGGTGACGTCCAGCAGTTGCTCGTTCATCTGCTGCAAGCCCCCCAGCATCGCACTGAAGCTCTCCGCCGAGCGCTGCACGACCTCGTGGGCGCGCTCCGAGTCCGCGCAAATCTGCCGCGTCTCGGCTTCGGTGCTGCGCACCAGGTCGAGCATGGTCTCGGAGTTGGTGGTGATCACTGCGGTGGCCGACTTGACCTTCTCGGAGAGCTTGCGCACCTCGTCGGCGACCACTGCAAAGCCGCGCCCCGCCTCGCCCGCGCGGGCGGCTTCGATCGCGGCATTGAGCGCGAGCAGGTTGGTCTGGTCCGAAATGTCGTTGATCAGCTGACCGATATCGCGAATCTGCGTCGAATGGTGGCTGAGTTCCTCTACCGTGCCGGCGAAGGCGTCGACCCGCTCGCTGACTTTGCGGATGTTGCGGGTGGTCTCGGATAGTTCTTCCTGGCGTGCGCCAATGGCGGCGAGGTTCGCTTCGGTGGCGGCGCCGATCGACTTTGCGTGGCCGGCCACACGATCCACCGCTTCGCCGACCCGGCGGCTGCTGGCGAGGATCTCGCCGGTCAGCTCGCGTTGCCGTCGCGCGCTGCCCGCGGCCTGACCGATGCACAGGTTGAGCCGTGCGGCGCCGACCGCAATCTCCGTCCCGCTCCCGCGCAGCTCGGCGACGACCTTCCGCATCGTCGCCACCAGCGGGCTGCGTCCCCCCGGGCTGTCCTCGCCGATGTCCCGGCGCACTCTCTCGGCGGCGGCCTCGATCACCCCGTCGCCCCCCGCCGCCGATGCGGGGCGTGAGCGCGCAGCCAGCCAGAACGCGCCGAGGGCAGCAAGCGCGCCGGATGCGAGCCCGAGCCCGGATGGCAAGTCGAGCCCAGTAGCGGCCAGGGAAAGCACGCTTGCGCCCCCGACAAGGGTGGCCACGACACGGGTCGAATCGTTCGGCAGGCTGGATCCGGTCATTCCGGTAGTCTCCTGAAAACATCAGAATCCGATTTTCTCGGATAAGTTAATTTTCTGGAGTATCGACAGCAACGGCCCGAACTTCAGTGATTTATTCCACAGCCTCTTCGCCTGAGCCTCAAACTCAGGTGCGCTCGGCGATGAAGCCCTTGACTGCGTCGACGTCGGGCGCCATCACCACGACACGCTGCGCCAGCTTCTCGATCCCTTCGAGATCGGCGGGGCGTTCGGGCGCTCGCCCGAGCGCCTCGACGATGGTCTCAGCGAATTTCACCGGCAGCGCGGTCTCCAGCACCAGCACCGGGACGCCGGCAGGTACGTCGCCCACACGCTCCCAGGCCACCTTGACGCCGTCGGCGGTGTGAGTGTCGATCATCACCCCGTACTGCTCGAAGACCTTGCGGATCGTTGCCAGGCGGCCGGCGTGGCTGCTCGCCCCCGAGACAAAGCCGAACTCGGCGATACGGGCGAATTCTGCCGAACCGGACAGATCGAAGGCGCATCCGGCATCCACCTCGGCCCACAGCGCAGCCACTTTCTGCGGGTCGCGACCGACCAGATCGAACACGAAGCGCTCGAAGTTGGACGCCTTGGAGATATCCATCGACGGGCTGGACGTCACCTGCGTCTCCGCTGCCTTGCGCGGCCGATAAATGCCGGAGCGGAAGAACTCGTCGAGGACGTCGTTCTCGTTGGTGGCGAGAATCAGCTTCGCCACGGGCAAGCCCATCCGGCGCGCGATATGGCCCGCGCAGATGTTGCCGAAGTTGCCCGAAGGCACGCAGAACGCGACCTGCTCATCGTTGCTCTGCGTGGCCGCGAAATAACCCTTGAAGTAATAGACAATCTGCGCCGCCACCCGCGCCCAGTTGATCGAATTCACCGCACCGATCTTGTGCTGCGCCTTGAAGGCGTGGTCGTTGGACACTGCCTTCACGATATCCTGAGCATCGTCGAACATGCCGGTGACGGCGATGTTGAAGATGTTGTCGTCCTGCAGCGAGTACATCTGCGCGCGCTGGAAGGGACTCATCAACCCGTGCGGCGACAGCATGAACACGCGCACGCCGTGCTTGCCACGCATCGCATATTCGGCCGCCGAGCCGGTGTCGCCAGAAGTGGCGCCGAGGATGTTGATGGTCTCGCCGCGCTTGGCCAGTACGTACTCGAACAGGTTGCCGAGCAACTGCATCGCCATGTCCTTGAACGCGAGCGTCGGACCATTGGAGAGCTCGAGCAGGCCAAAGCGCCCTTCTTCCAGCCAGTGCACCGGCGTGATGTCGCTCGCCTTGTCACCCTCGCGCACGTGGCGGTACACCTCGGCGGTGTAGGTCTTGTCGCAGATTGCCTTCAGGTCGGCGGCGGGGATGTCGGTGATGAACTTCGACAGGATCGCGAACGCCAACTCCGCGTAGTTCAGACCGCGCCAGGCGTCGAGCTCGGCACGGGTGACCTGCGGATAGGACTCGGGCAGGTACAGGCCGCCGTCGGGCGCCAGGCCGCCCAGCAGGATGTCGCAGAACTCGGGGTTGGCGGGCTGGCCGGTGTGGCCGCGGGTGGAGATGTACTTCACGGGGCAGTCCTTCAGGATGTGACGTTGGCAGCGCGCCCGCGCTGGAGCAACGCAGTCGGCGCAAAGCCCGGATTCTAACGAATTCGACCGCCACATCGGCCGCTTCGTCGCTTCGCGGCATGCCCATCGGACGCACCCGTCGTGGGGAGGCCCGCAACGTCGAACGATCGCGCCGACACACATGACCTATAGAATGGGGATTCCACACAACGAATGGGAGTCTGCGATGGGCCTCGAAAACATCCTCGGCCAGATCCTCCAGCAGGGCATGGCGAGGCAGGGGCGTTCGCGCCTCGACCACGCCGTGGGGGCGGGCGGTATCGGTGATCTGCTCGGTGGCCTCCTCGGCGGCCAGGGTGGTGGTGGCGCGGCAGGTGGTCTGAGCGATCTCCTCGGCGGCGTGCTGGGTGGCGGACGCACCAGCGCCGCAGCGGGCACAGGGGGGGGCCTCGGCGATGTGCTCGGCGGGGCCCTGGGCGGCGCACTCGGC
>JBEOKH010000225.1:0-9787 GCA_040275625.1 Thauera sp.
CCGTGCGCCGGGCCCCACAGGCAGGCGATACCGGCCGAGATGCAGGCGAACGGGTTGGCACCCGAGGAACCGGCCAGACGGACGGTCGAGGTCGAGGCGTTCTGCTCGTGGTCGGCGTGCAGCGTGAAGATGACGTCGAGCGCGCGCACCAGCACCGGGTTCGGCTCGTAGCGCTCGCACGGCGTACCGAACATCATGTGCATGAAGTTCGCCGTGTAGTCGAGGTCGTTGCGCGGGTACATGAACGGCTGACCGCTGTTGTACTTGTAGGCCATCGCAACGATGGTCGGCAGCTTGGCGATCAGACGGTTGATCGAGATGTTGCGGTGCTCGGCGTCAGAGAAGTCCATCGCGTCGTGGTAGAAGGCCGACAAGGCGCCGACGACGCCTACCATGACGGCCATCGGGTGCGCGTCACGGCGGAAGCCCGAGTAGAACTTCGTCATCTGATCGTGCACCATCGTGTGGTTCTTGATGGTGTTCTCGAAGCTGGCCTTGTCGCTGGCGTTCGGCAACTCGCCGTTCTTGAGCAGATAGGCAACCTCGAGGAAGTTGCAGTTCTCGGCGAGTTGCTCGATTGGGTAGCCGCGATAAAGCAGTTCGCCCTTGTCACCGTCGATGAAGGTGATCTTCGACTTGCAGCTGGCCGTCGACAGGAAGCCGGAGTCGTAGGTGAAGAGGCCGGTCTTGCCACCCAGGGTGCGGATATCGATGACATCCTGCCCGTGGGTGCCGGTCATGACCGGGAATTCGACGGTCTTGCCGTCGACGGTGAGGCTTGCAGTGCGTTCAGTGCTCATAGATCGTCCCTTCTACTTGCCGGTTTAACTGCCTTTGGTCATTGCGAACCGGTACTGCCGCGTCACCCCTGGCGCAGCAGTCCGATCATCTCCTTCCAGCGGTCGTTCTCACAAGCCTTGCTGCCATTGACCCACGCCCAGATATCGTAGTCGTCGCAGCTCAGCAGGTCGTCCAGATCCGCCACCTGATCGTCGGTGAGACGATCGAAATGCCGCTCTAGAAAGCGCGTTAACACCAGATCGAGCTCAAGCAACGCCCGACGGCACTGCCAGCGCACGCGCCCCCTGTTGATAGTCATGCGATCGGCCTGCGCTTAAACCGCACGCCGGACCATCATGTCCTTGATCTTGCCGATCGCGCGGGTCGGATTAAGACCCTTCGGACAGACATCGACGCAGTTCATGATGGAGTGGCAACGGAACAGTCGGTACGGATCCTCGAGGTTGTCGAGGCGGGCGCTGGTGTCCTGGTCGCGGGTGTCGGCAAGGAAACGGTAGGCGGCCAGCAAACCGGCCGGGCCGACGAACTTGTCGGGGTTCCACCAGAACGACGGGCACGCAGTCGAGCAGCACGCGCAAAGAATGCACTCGTACAGACCGTTGAGCTCTTCGCGGTCCTCCGGGGTCTGCAGGCGCTCGCGCTCGGGCGGCGTGTCGTTATTGACGAGGTAGGGCTTGATCGAGTGGTACTGCTTGAAGAACTGCGTCATGTCCACGATCAGATCGCGGATCACCGGCAGGCCGGGCAGTGGGCGTAGCGTGATCGGCTCCTCCAGGCCCTCCACGTCGGTCAGGCAGGCCAGGCCGTTCTTGCCGTTGATGTTCATCGCATCCGAGCCGCACACGCCTTCACGGCATGAACGGCGGAATGACATCGAGTCGTCCTTGGCACGCAGGCGGATGAGCGCGTCGAGCAGCTTCTTGTCGGAGGCCTCGAGCTCGACCGAGATATCCTGCATGTAGGGCGCCTCGTCCCGGTCCGGATCGTAGCGATAAATCTTGAATTGAACGGTACGCTTGGTCATGAATGTTTCTCCCGTGCGTTCAGTAGGAGCGCGTGGCGAGCTTGATGGGCTCGACGTCGTCGGACAGCGGCTTGAGATTGACCGGCTTGTAATCGAGGCGGTTACCTTCGGAATACCACAGCGTGTGCTTGAGCCAGTTCTGGTCGTCGCGCCCGTTGGGGTTCTCGGCGGTATCGGGCGCGTCGTCACGGACGTGCGCGCCGCGCGACTCCTTGCGCGCCTCGGCCGAAACCATGGTCGCACGCGCCACCTCGATCAGGTTGTCGAGCTCGAGCGCCTCCATGCGGGCGACGTTCCAGACCATCGACTTGTCCGCGATCTGCGTGCGCGTTGCACGTTCGGCAACCTCGCCGATCTTCTGCACGCCTTCCTTGAGCAGGCTGTCAAAACGGAACACGCCGGCATGTTTCTGCATCGTGCGGCGCATTTCGAGACCCACATCGAAAACGCTTTCGCCGTTCGTCTGGCCGTCCAGGCGCGCCAGACGAGCGAGCGACACGTCGGCGGCGTCCGCCGGCAGCGGCTTGAGCTTGAGCTGGCCTGACTGGAAGTCCTCGACCACGGTCTCGCCCGCCGACTTGCCGAACACCAGCAGGTCGAGTAGCGAGTTGGTACCGAGGCGGTTGGCACCGTGCACCGACGCGCAGGCGCATTCGCCCGCGGCGTAGAAACCGGCGACCGGGCTGTTCGAATTGCCCTCCTTCGGCACCACCACCTGCCCCTTGTAGTTGGTCGGAATACCGCCCATCTGATAGTGGCAGGTCGGCACCACCGGAATCGGCGCCTTGATCGGATCGACACCGGCGAACTGGATCGCGATCTCGCGGATGCCCGGCAAGCGCTTCATGATCGTTTCGGGCGACAGGTGCGTGATGTCGAGCAGCACGTGATCCTTGTCGGGACCGCAACCGCGACCTTCGTTGATCTCGGTCGTCATCGCGCGTGACACGATGTCGCGCGAGGCGAGGTCCTTGAGGTTGGGTGCGTAACGTTCCATGAAGCGCTCGCCACCGGCGTTGCGCAGGATGCCACCTTCGCCGCGCACGCCTTCCGTGATCAGCACGCCAGCGCCGGCAACCCCGGTCGGGTGGAACTGCCAGAACTCCATGTCTTCGAGCGGAATGCCTGCACGGGCCGCCATGCCCACGCCATCGCCAGTGTTGATGAAGGCGTTGGTCGAAGAGTAATAGATCCGACCGGCTCCGCCAGTGGCGAAGATGGTCGCCTTGGCGTGGAAGATCGAGACCTCGCCGGTCTCCATTTCCATCGCGGTCACGCCAAGCACGTCGCCGTCGCCATCACGGATCAGGTCGAGCGCCATCCACTCGACGAAGAACTGAGTGTTCGCGCGCACGTTGCGCTGATACAGCGCATGCAGCATCGCGTGGCCGGTACGGTCGGCGGCGGCACAGGAGCGCATCACCGGCGCCTGGCCATAGTTCATCGAGTGGCCGCCGAACGGGCGCTGGTAGATCTTGCCGTTGTCGGTGCGGTCGAACGGCATGCCATAGTGCTCGAGCTCGATGACGACTTCGTTCGCCTTCTTGCACATGAACTCGATCGCATCCTGGTCGCCCAGCCAGTCCGACCCCTTGACGGTGTCGTACATGTGCCAGTGCCAGTTGTCCTCGGTCGAGTTGCCGAGCGAGGCCGCCACACCGCCCTGCGCCGCCACGGTATGTGAGCGGGTCGGGAAAACCTTGGTCAGCACGGCGGTCTTGAGGCCGGCTTCGGAGAGTTGCAGGGCCGCGCGCAGGCCGGCACCGCCGGCGCCCACGATGACCGCATCAAAGGTACGCTTCGCGACGTTCACGCTTAGAGCCTCCACAGGATCTGGGCTGCCCAGCCGGCGTAGCCGACGAGCAGGAAGAGGGTGACCAGGTGCAGCGCCAGGCGCACACCGGTCGGCTTGATGTAGTCCATCCAGATGTCGCGGATACCGATCCAGGCGTGGTAGAACAGCGACAGGAAGAACAGGAAGCTGAGGAAGCGGAACAGGCCGTGCGAGAAGAGGCTCGACCACTCCTGGTAGTTGAGTTCACGCAGGCTGAACGCGCAGAGCGCAAAGATGATCGTGTAGGCCGCCATGTAGACGGCGGTGGCGCGCTGCGCTATCCAGTCCTTCAGACCATAGTGCGCGCCGACGACAATACGCTGTTTCACCATAGGACCACCCCGATGATCAAGGTGAGCGTGATGCTCACGACGAGAACGATTTTGGAAGACTTGCGGGCCGGTTCGAGATCGACGCCCTTGTGCATGTCAAGCATCAGAAAGCGGATGCCGGCGCAGAAGTGGTGCAGATAAGCCCACAGAAGGCCGAACAGGACCAGCTTGATGAACCAGTTATCGACCACCGCCGCGAAGGTTTCGAAGGTTTCCGGAGACCCCAGGCTACGATCGAGCAGATACAGCAGGAACGGCAGCAGCAAGAACAAGCCTGCGCCGCTGACCCGGTGAAGAATCGATACGATGCCCGGCAACGGCAACCGGATCTGATTGATGGCCAGGTGCTTCGGCCTTTGCTTGCGCACTGTCACTTCTGACATGAAGACTCCCCTCTGCATGTGCGACGACCCCCGTCGCGGACTCCGGAAAAGACATAATTATAGCGCCGCACCCGGCCTGCGGCCCACGAACAGCGCCCCTAATTCAGCTCATTCAGATAAAAATGTTCTGCGGTGGAATACAGGCCCCGCCGCCATTCGACCGGCTTGTCGCCGTAGGTGTAGGTCACCCGCTCGACCGACAGCAACGGAGTGCCTTCATGCACGCCCAGCGCCTCGCCAGCACCGCGATCGGCTGCGACCGCGCGGATGCGCTCCTGCGCGCGGATCATGCGCACGCCAAAGCGACTCTCGAACAAACTGTAGAGCGAACCGTTCCAGCCCTGCAACGTCTCGCTGCTGAGTCCCTGAAACACTTCGCCGGGAAGGTAGATCTCGTCGATCACCACTGGCTTGTTGGCGAACTTCAACAACCGCCTGACGATGATGATGGGCGCACCGGGCTCGATCGCAAGCATGCGCGAGGCCTCCTGGCCAGCCTTGGCACGCCAGCAGTCAAGCGGCAAGCTCTGCGGCGGCGAGAGATCACCATCGACCGGTACCAGCCGAAGAAAGCGGAACAGCGCACGCGGGTCGTTGTGGGAAGCCACGAAGGTACCCTTGCCCTGTTTGCGGACGAGCAGGTTGTCAGCAGCCATTTCGTCGATGGCCTTGCGAACCGTGCCTTGCGACACATTGAAGCGCGCGGCGAGTTCCTGCTCGCTCGGGATAGCCTGCCCCGGACGCCACTCACCCGCCTCAAGCGCCTGAAGAATCAAGGCCTTGATCTGGCGGTAGAGCGGACTGAAGGTAGGCGACTCTTGCGACATGCGCGTATTTGAGCATAAATTTTTATAAACGTCTATCTTTAGTCTTCTGTCTTATATAAGACATATGATGGCAATTGACAGGCACCTCACCTGCCGCTAATATGTCCGCGCCCAAGCAGGTCCACGCGCATGCGGGATCGAGCGCCTTGGTACGTTTCATGCCGAGCCGGCCAGCGAGCCGCTCGATGGAACGCACCGGACGGTGCGGGGCAGGTTTCCAGCACGTTAAACGACCGTCACATTCGAGGGAGTAAACACATGAGCAAAGCCCCCATGCGCGTTGCTGTCACCGGCGCCGCCGGCCAGATCGGCTACAGCCTGCTGTTCCGCATCGCCAGTGGTGAAATGCTGGGCAAGGACCAGCCCGTCATCCTGCAACTGCTCGATCTGCCCCAGGCGCAGAAGGCGGTCAAGGGCGTCATGATGGAACTGGAAGACTGCGCCTTCCCGCTGCTCGCCGGCATGGTCGCCACCGACGACCCCAATGTCGCCTTCAAGGACGCCGACGTCTGCCTGCTGGTCGGTGCCCGTCCGCGCGGCCCCGGCATGGAGCGTGCCGACCTGCTGACCGCCAACGGCGCCATCTTCACCGTCCAGGGCAAGGCCATCGCCGAGAACGCCAAGGAAGACGTGCGCGTGCTGGTCGTCGGCAACCCCTGCAACACCAACGCCTACATCGCCCGCTCCGCCGCGATCAAGGTCGGCCGCACCAATCCGAACAACTACCACGGCATGCTGCGCCTGGACCACAACCGTGCCCTGTCGCAGCTCGCCGCCAAGACTGGCCGTGAAGTGTCGTCGCTGAAGAAGATGGTCGTGTGGGGCAACCACTCGCCCACGATGTACGCCGACTACCGCTTCTGCGAGTCGAACGGCGACAGCGTCAAGGCCCTGGTGAACGACCACGCCTGGAACAACGACGTGTTCCTGCCCACCGTTGGCAAGCGCGGCGCTGCCATCATCGAGGCCCGTGGCCTGTCGTCGGCTGCTTCCGCCGCCAACGCCGCCATCGACCACGTGCATGACTGGGTATTGGGTTCGAACGACTGGGTCACGATGGGTGTGCCCTCCGACGGCTCCTACGGCATCCCCGAAGGCGTCGTGTTCGGCTTCCCATGCGAGTGCAAGAACGGCCAGTTCAAGATCATCCAGGGCCTTGAGGTCGACGAGTATTCGCGCGGCAAGATCAACATCACGCTCAAGGAACTCGAGGACGAGCGCGCGGCCGTCGCCGACATGCTGAAGTAACACCCGCGCAAGCGCGGCAACGAGCCGCCTTCGCCGAAGGCCACGGGGTTAAAATCCCGTGGCTTTTTTCTTTTCCGCCCCACCGTTTTCCGCCCCGCCCTTTTTCGTCTTTCGACGCACCCAGTCAAGGCGCGGCAGACCGAGGCATTCACCGCCGCCATCGAGGAGTCCGACATGCACCTGCATCCTGCCGAAGTCCTGTTCGCAGGCGAGAAGCCCTTCCCCGCCCTCCCCGCCGTCGACCACTATGCCGGTGCCGAGAAGCTGATGCTCAAGGCGCTCAAGCTGCAGCAGGAGCTCGGCCCGGTGTTCGACATCACCTGCGACTGCGAGGATGGCGCGCGCGCGGGGGCCGAGGCCGAGCATGCGCGTATGGTGGTCGAGGTCGTCAACGGCGCCGAGAACCACTTCGGCCGCGTCGGCGCGCGCATCCACGACATCGCCCACGCGCACTGGCAGCGCGACCTCGAGATCCTGGTCGGCGGTGCCGGCAACCGACTGGCCTTCATCACCATCCCCAAGGTGCGCGCCGCCGCCGACGCAGCCGAACAGATCAACGAACTGCGCCGCGTCGAAGCCGCCTGCAACCTGGAGCGCGCGCTGCCGGTGCACGTGCTGATCGAAACCCACGGCGCCCTGCGCGACGCTTGGGAGATCGCCGCGCTCGCGGGCGTCGAGTCGCTCGACTTCGGGCTGATGGATTTCGTCTCCGGCCACCACGGCGCCATCCCCGCCAGCGCGATGAAGAGCCCGGGCCAGTTCGAGCATCCGCTGGTCGTGCGCGCCAAGGCCGACATCGCCGCCGCCGCGCTTGCCAACGGCGTCGTGCCCTCGCACAACGTCACCACCGAGCTGCAGGACGTTTCGGTAATCCGCCACGATGCCGAGCGTGCCCGCCGCGAGTTGGGCTACCTGCGCATGTGGAGCATCCACCCCAACCAGATCCTGCCGATCATCGCCGCAATGCAGCCCGACTTCACCGAGGTCGAGGAAGCCGGCGAGATCCTGATCGCCGCCCAGGACAACGCCTGGGGCCCGATCCAGCACAACGGACGCCTGCACGACCGCGCGTCCTACCGCTACTACTGGGAGCTGCTGCAGCGCGCACGCAACACCGGGGTCGAGTTGCCGGGCGAGACCCGACAGCGCTTCTTCGCCACCTCCGGCTAGGGCCCGCCCATCGCACCGAGCACCTCCATGAACCCGCCCCGCACGGGCGCCCCCGGCCCCTCGGCGCTCGCCACCGCGAGCCGGAACTCCGCCTCCGGTTCGGCCAGCGGCAGGTAACGCACGCGCGCGATCCGCACCGACTCGAGCGGAGCCGGCAGCAGGGCCACGCCCAGCCCGGCGGCGACCAGGCCGATCTGGGTGGTCGCCTCGCGCGCCGTCTGCACGATGCGCGGCTCGAAACCCGCCTTCCGGCACAAGGCGCGCAGCACCTCCGGCAGGTCGGTGCCGATGTCGCCGGGAAAGCTGATGAAATCCTCGTCGGCGAGATCCGCAAAAGACACCTGTGCCGCCTTCGCCAGCCGATGCCCCACGTTAACCACCAGGCGCAGTGGATTGCGCGCGATCTCGCGCAGCACGATGCCCGCAGGCGGGGCCCCGTCCTGCAGGCGCACGAAACCGACGTCGAGTTCGCCACGTGCAAGGCCGTAGAACTGCGCGGAGGTGAACATTTCCTGCAACTGCAAGCGCACCGCCGGAAAGCGGCGGCGGTAGGCGTTGAGCACATCCGGCAGCAGATCGGTGAAGGGTAACGAGGACGTGAAGCCGATGCGCAACTCACCCACCTCGCCCGCTTGCGCGCGCCGCGCGTCGGCGACCGCCTCACCGACGCCATCGAGGATGCGGCGGGCGTGGCCGAGGAAGCGCTCGCCGGCAGCGGTCAGCGCCACTCGGCGCTGGCTGCGCTCCAAGAGGCGCACGCCGATCTCCTGTTCGAGGTCGCGGATCTGCATCGACAGCGGCGGCTGGCCGATATGCAGCCGCGCTGCGGCGCGCGTGAAGTGCAGTTCCTCAGCGACTGCGACGAAATAACGCAGATGCCTGAGCTCCATTATGCAATTCTGTATATCAATCGGGTGCTGTAAATATATTGGACGCTAGTCTCGCTGCCAACCTAAGATTCTCGCCACCCCATCGCACGGGCCGCCTCCGTTTCCGGCAGCGCACATCATCATGACCGTCCTCCCGAACCCGGATTCGTCCACCCAGCTCGAGGCCGGCACGCCCGGCTATCGACGCGCCAATCTCGCGATGTTCGTCGGTGGCTTCGCCACCTTCGCGATGGTCTACAGCACCCAGCCCCTGCTGCCGCTGCTCGCCGCCGAGTTCGGTGTGGGTGCGGCGAGCGCGAGCCTGACCGTCTCGGCGAGCACCGCCGGGCTCGCGCTCATGCTGATCCCCGGCAGCGTGCTCGCCGACCGCCTCGGCCGCCACTCGGTGATGAAGGTGTCGCTGGCGCTCGCGGCTGTGCTGGCCCTCGCCACCGCCTTCGCACCCGACTTCCCGTCGATGCTGGTGTTGCGCGCGCTGCTCGGCGCGGCCGTGGCCGGCCTGCCCGCGGCCGCAATGGCCTACATCGGCGAGGAGATCGCTCCGGGTGCACAGGCGCGCGCGATGGGCCTGTACATCGCCGGCAATGCGCTCGGAGGCATGAGCGGGCGCTTCGTCGCCGCGCTCTTCACCGACTGGACATCCTGGCGGGTCGCGCTCGGCGTGATCGGCGTGCTCGGGCTGGTCTCGGCCGTGGTGTTCTGGCTTCGCCTGCCGGCCTCGCGGAACTTCCGCCCCCGCGCGGCGACGCCTGCGCGCATCGTCGCCGACACGCGGGCGATCTACCGCGACCCCGGCCTCCCCGCGCTGTTCCTGGTCGCCTTTCTCGCCATGGGCGGCTTCGTCGGCCTGTACAACTTCCTTGGCTTCCGCCTGCTGGAGGCGCCCTACGAACTCGGTCAGAGCGCGATCGGCGCGATCTTCCTGCTCTACCTGGTCGGCACCTGGGCCTCGGCGCTGAGTGGGCACCTGGCCGAGCGCCACGGGCGGCGCAAGGTGCTGTGGCCGATGGTCGCGGTGATGGGCGCCGGCCTCGCGCTCACCCTCGCGCAGGCGCTGTGGCTGGTGATTGCGGGAGTCGGCGTGTTCACCTTCGGCTTCTTCGCCGCGCACGCGCTCGCCAGCGGCTGGGTGGGGCGGCGCGCCGGAGAGCGTCGCGCGCTCGCCTCGGCGCTCTACCTGTCGAGCTACTACCTCGGCGCCAGCGTGCTGGGCAGCCTCGCCGGCACCGCCTGGACCGGCTGGCGATGGGAGGGCGTGGCCGCGCTGGTGGCGCAGCT
>JBEOKH010000226.1:0-8581 GCA_040275625.1 Thauera sp.
TCCTGTTCATCGACGAACTGCACACCATGGTCGGCGCCGGCAAGGCCGAGGGCGCCATCGACGCCGGCAACATGCTCAAGCCGGCCCTCGCTCGCGGCGAACTCCATTGCGTTGGCGCGACGACGCTCGACGAATACCGCAAGTACATCGAGAAGGACGCCGCGCTCGAACGCCGCTTCCAGAAGGTGCTGGTCGACGAGCCGAGCGTCGAGTCGACGATCGCCATCCTGCGCGGCCTGCGCGACAGATACGAGCTGCATCACGGCGTCGCCATCACCGATCCGGCGATCGTCGCTGCCGCCGAGCTTTCGCAGCGCTACATCACCGACCGCTTCCTGCCGGACAAGGCGATCGACCTGATCGACGAGGCGGCGGCGCGGATCAGGATGGAGATCGACTCGAAGCCGGAAGTGATGGACAAGCTCGACCGGCGCATGATCCAGCTCAAGATCGAGCGCGAGGCGGTGAAGAAGGAAAAGGACGAGGCTTCGCAGAAGCGCCTGCAGCTGATCGAGGAAGAGCTCGCCAAGCTGCAGCGCGAGTACAACGACCTGGAAGAGATCTGGAAGGCCGAGAAGTCCAAGGCGGCGGGTTCCGCCCACATAAAGGAAGAGATCGACGCGCTGCGCGCGCAGATGGCCGAGTTCCAGAGAAAGGGCCAGCTCGACAAGGTCGCCGAGCTGCAATACGGCAAGCTGCCGCAGCTCGAAGGCCAGTTGAAGATGGCCGAGCAGGCCGGCGAGAACGCCACGCCCAACAAGCTGCTGCGCACCCAGGTCGGCGCCGAGGAGATCGCCGAGGTGGTGTCGCGCGCCACCGGCATCCCGGTGAGCAAGATGATGCAGGGCGAGCGCGAGAAGCTCCTGAAGATGGAAGACAAGCTGCACGAGCGCGTGGTCGGGCAGGACGAGGCGGTGCGCCTGGTGGCCGACGCCATCCGGCGGTCTCGCGCAGGCCTGTCGGACGAGAACCGGCCGTATGGATCCTTCCTCTTCCTCGGCCCCACCGGCGTGGGCAAGACCGAGCTGTGCAAGACCCTGGCGAACTTCCTGTTCGACTCCGAGGAGCACCTGATCCGCATCGACATGAGCGAGTTCATGGAGAAGCACTCGGTCGCGCGCCTGATCGGTGCGCCGCCGGGCTACGTCGGCTATGAGGAAGGTGGCCACCTCACCGAGCAGGTGCGGCGCAAGCCCTACAGCGTGATCCTCTTCGACGAGGTCGAGAAGGCGCACCCGGACGTGTTCAACGTGCTGCTGCAGGTTCTGGACGATGGCCGCATGACCGACGGCCAGGGGCGCACGGTGGACTTCAAGAACACCGTGATCGTGATGACCTCGAACCTCGGCAGCCAGATGATCCAGGCCATGGCCGGCGACGACTACGGCGTGATCAAGCTCGCGGTGATGGCCGAAGTGAAGACCTACTTCCGGCCGGAGTTCGTCAACCGTATCGACGAGGTGGTGGTGTTCCACGCGCTCGACGAGAAACACATCGCCGGCATCGCCAGGATCCAGTTGCAGTATCTGGAGAAGCGTCTGGCGCGGCTGGAGATGGGGCTGGAGGTCAGCGACGCGGCGCTCGCCGAACTGGCGGAGGCCGGCTTCGACCCCGTGTTTGGCGCGCGGCCCTTGAAGCGCGCGATCCAGGAGCGCATCGAGAACCCGCTCGCGAGGGCGATCCTCGAAGGCCGCTTCGCTGCCAGGGACCGCATCCGCGTCGATGCGGAGGGTGGCCAGCTGGTGTTCCAGCGCGCTGCGACATCGTCCCTGTAGGCGCGGCGGAAGCCGCGAACACCTGTGGCCTTGGTTCCTGCGCTGCCCCCGTCGTTCATGGCGGGTTTGCTGCATGCATCTCCACCCACGCGGTGAAGGCGTCGACCGCAAGCGGGCGCGAGAACAGGTAACCCTGCATCGCCTCGCAGCCGCGGTCGCGCAGGAAGCGCCGCTGCTCGTCGGTTTCCACCCCTTCGGCGACCACGTCCATGCCGAGGTCGCGGGCGAGCGAAAGGGTCGCCGAGGTGATCGCCACATCCTCCGGGTTGTCCGGCAGGCCGTCGACGAAGGAACGATCGATCTTGAGCCGGCCGATCGGTAGCCGCTTCAGGTACGACAGGCTGGAATAGCCGGTGCCGAAGTCGTCGAGTGCCAGCGTCAGGCCGAGCTCGACCAGCTCCTCGAAGCGGGCGACGAGCTCCGGCGTGGCGTCCATGAGCGCGCTTTCGGTGATCTCGAGCTCCAGATGTGCTGGATCGGCGCCGGTTTCGGCGAGGACGTGCTTGATCCTGGCGACGAAGTCCCTGCGACGAAACTGTACTGCCGAAATGTTCACCGCCATTGTCAGTGGCGTGAAACCTGATGCGCGCCAGTGCACCTGCTGTCGACACGCTTCGCGCAATACCCATTCGCCGAGCGGGACGATCAGTCCGCTCTGCTCGGCGAACGCAATGAACTGATCAGGCGCCAGCAACCCGCGTTCGGGGTGCTGCCAGCGCACGAGCGCCTCGCAGCCAACGGTGCCCCCTGCAGCTGCAACCTGAGGCTGGTAGTGCAGGATCAGCTCCCCACCCTCGATCGCGCGCCGCAGTTCGGCTTCGGTCTGCAGCCGGCGGGTGGCGCGCGCCGTCATCTCGGGAAGGAAGAAGCGGTAGGCGTTGCGGCCGCTCGCCTTGGCATCGTACATCGCCGTATCGGCCTGTTTGAGCAGGCTGTCGATCTCGTTGCCGTCGTTCGGGTGGAGCGCGATGCCGATGCTGGCCGACAGATGGAGCGGATGACCCTCGATCTGCAGCGGGCGAGCGAGGGCCGCGAGCACGCGCTCGGCCACGCGCGCGGGTTCGTCCTCCTGCGCCAGACGCGACAGGAGGACGACGAATTCGTCGCCGCCGAGGCGCGCCACCAGATCCTCCTCGCGTACGCATCCGCCCAGTCGTGTCGCCACCTGGGCGAGCAGACGATCTCCGGCGGCATGGCCGAGCGAGTCATTGACCGTCTTGAAGTCGTCGAGGTCGAGGAACAGGATCGCGCAGCGGTCATCATGGCGGACGGCGTGGCGCAGGATCTCCCGCGCATGCTCGCGCCAGGCGCTGCGGTTGAGCAGGCCAGTGAGGGGGTCGTAGCGCGCCAGATAGCGAATCCGCGCCTCTGCCTCGCGCATCGCGGTCACGTCCTGCGCGGTGCCGCGGATGCGGACGAGCCGTCCGTCCACCTGTTCACCCTCGACGCGGAACTGCAGCGTGCGCGCAGGCAGGCTGTCGGTCATGCAGTCGAGCACGACGCGGCCGCTGTCGTGCGCTGCGCGTTCGATCGCCGCGGCCAGCGCCGGCCGGCTGGCGGGGGCGATCGCGTGCAACAGGTCGTCGGTCGACGCCAGGCGGTTGCCGGCGGTGTCGAGCAGCAGATGCAACCCTGTCGAGGTGCGCAGGCCCTCGCGGCCCGTAGTCGTCTCCCAGCTGCCGAGCCGGGCGATGCGCTGGGCGTCGACGAGGGCCGCCTGATTCTCCCGCAGACGCATCCCGGCGGCTTCGAGTTCGGCGGTGCGGCGCTCGACGAGGGCCTGGATGCGCCGGCTATTGCCGGTGCTGATCAGCAGCAGAGCACCGAGCATGCCGGTGGCCAGCAGTCCGACCGCGACCGTCCCCCATGCTGCCCAGCTGCGCTGACGTTCGGCGTACCGGGGCAGGGCGCGCACGTGCAATGCCCACTGCCTGCCCGCAAATGCGATCGGCTCGATGCGGCTCACGTCATCCTCACCCCACTCCGCGGGCACGGCGGAATGCATGCCGGCGTGGCAGGCCGCGGACGCGGGGTCGCTGAGGTCGACGATGCAGGCCTCGATGCCCTGGGCGATCCCGCGCTCACTGACCGAAACGAGCAGCTCGTCCAGGCGGAACGCTGCGGAGACAATGCCGCGCAGGCGCGCTGGCGTGGTCGGGCCGCGATGGTCGAACACAGCGTGGTAGAGCACTACGCCGTGCCCGCTCTCCTTATCCTGGACCAGGTGCACACTGGCGCTCGCAGCGGGTTGGCCGGTTTCGAGGGCACGACCGATCGGCTCGGCGGCATGGGGGAAGGACAAAGGGTCCATGCCCAGCACCGCAGTGTTCGTCTCGCTCGGCGCGACGTAGGCGACCGGCAGATATTGCGCGCGTGGTGGCGCAGGTGCAGTGTCCCCGTTGGCATCGCGATCGCGGATGGAATAGTCTTCCAGGCCTCGCGCGCGCATGGAGGCCTCGAAGTCGCTGCGCACGGCGTGTGCGACCCTGGGGTTCCACGTGAAGCTGCGCGTGCCGGGGTGGCGACCCATCCACGGTTCGACGAAGGCGCTGAAATCGTCGCGTGACACATGGTCGCTCGCCAGCATCAGGCGCTCGATCGAACGCACCATGTCGACCTGTTCGTCCAGGCGTTTCTCGAGCAGCCCGGCAAGGTGTGCGCTGTCGCGCTCGAGTTGTGCCTGCACGCGTGACGCTTCGCGGTCCACAATCTGCTGGTAGGCGAGGGCCAGGAGCAGCAGTGCGATCGCCATCGGCAGCGCGACGCCCAGCCGACGTGGGCGCCAGTTGTGCGCGGGGCGCCCGATGAAGGTCAGGGTGAGTGGGGCGGCGACGAGCATGCCGAGCGTATCGCCGGTCCACCATGTCCATCCGTTGAAGAGGGCGTCCTCCGCCGGGATCACGCCCGCGTGCACAAGGGCCGTCACCGAGATCGCCGCCCCCACGATCGCGCTCGCGGGCACGCAGATCACCAGGAAGCGCATCACCGCGCGCGTGGTGTCTAGGGCGTCGGTGCTGCCCACCAGCCGGCGCACGAGCGCGGCGCCGATGATGGCCTGCAGGGTCGCGCCGATCGGGACGGCAAGCGGGCCGAGCGGGCTCCAGCCCGGTGTGTCGAGCAGGGGCCAGGCGGTCGCGAGCTGGATCAGTGCCGATCCGATCAACACGCTGGGCCACAAGCGAAGTCCATGAACGACCAGCGCGGCGAGGGCGATGCCGGCGGAAGGAAAGAAGGGTGCCGTGTAACCCGGGGGGATGGCGAGGTGGATGGCGGGAAAGCCCGCAGCCCAGTACGCCAGGGCGAGGACGATGCCGGGACAAAGGAGGGCGCGCATCGGCGCAGTATATTGACTGCCCCTGCGAGGTCCGCGTGATGGATCGCATGCTCCGGGCCAGAACCCCGCGCGATGCGATACACTGCGAGGCTTTGGCGTCGGTGCAGGCCCCATTGACCGGTGCTGCCCTGTATCTTCAACGGAATCCAAGATGTTCGAGGCTGTTCGCAACAACAAGCGTGTCGCACAGGTGATCCTGGCGATCCTGATCGTTCCCTTCGCGTTCTTCGGCATGGACGCCTATTTCAGCGATTCGAGTTCGGCGAACGAGGCCGCGCGCGTCGGCAGCACCAGCATCGGCGCCTACGAGTTTGGCGAGGCGGTGCGCGAACAGCAGGATCGCCTGCGCAACAGCGCTGGCGGCCAGGCCGATCGCGCCTTGCTCGAGTCTCCCGAGCTGCGTCGCGCGGTGCTCGAGAACCTGATCAACCAGCGCGTGCTCGCGCTCTACGCCGCCGAGAACAGGCTCGTGGTCACGCCACAGCAACTCCAGGACACGATCGCGGGCGTGCCTTCGTTCCAGGAGGATGGTCGTTTCTCGCTGCAGCGCTACGAGACGCTGGTGCGTGCGCAGGGCATGACGCCCGCCATCTTCGAGGCACGCCTCGCGCAGGACGTTCGCGTGCAGCAGATCGTCGCCGCGGTGGGCGATGCCGGCATCGTGCCCAAGCCCTCGGCGCGCCGCTTCCTTGACGCGCAGCTCGAGGAGCGCAGCTTCCGCGAACTGCGCTTCAGCGCGCAGCGTCTGGCGGCGGGCGTGCCGGTGAGCGACGAGCAGATCACCGCCTACTACGAGGCCAATCCCGCCCGCTTCGAACGCCCGGCGCGGCTTCAGGCCGAGTATCTGGTCTTCGACCGTGCTGCGGTCGAGAAGCGGATCGAGGTCGGCGACGATGCGGTGCGCGCGTTCTACGACGCCAACCCGCAGCGTTTCGGCCTTGCCGAGGAGCGTCAGGCGCGTCACATCCTGCTCGCGCTGCCCGCAGGCGCGCCGCAGGCCGAGGTGGACAAGGTGATGGCCGAGGCCAGGGAAATCGCAGACCGCTTGCGCGCGGATCCGTCGCGCTTCGCCGAACTGGCGAAGGAGAAGTCGCAGGATCCCGGTTCCGCGAGCCGCGGCGGCGACCTCGGCTTCTTCGCCCGTGGCGCAATGGTGGGTGCGTTCGAGGATGCCGTGTTCACGCTCGACAAGGGGCGTATCGGCGAGCCGGTGCGCAGCGAGTTCGGCGTACACATCGTCGAGGTCACCGATCTCAAGCCATCGTCGATCAAGCCTTTCGAGGCGGTGCGCGAGGAGGTCGTCGCCGAGTTGCGCGCCCAGGAGGCCGGGCGGCGCTTCGCAGAGCTCGCGGAGCAGTTCTCGAACACGGTGTACGAGCAGCCCGACAGCCTCGAGCCTGCAGCGCAGGCCGTGGGACTGGAGGTTCGCCGCAGCGACTGGATCAGCCGCGACGCGGCGCCGGCGCCGTTCAACGATGAGCGGGTGCTCAATGTGCTGTTCGGTGACGAGGCGGTGAACAAGGGCCGCAACACCGAGGCAGTCGAGATCGGCAACGGCACCCTGGTGTCGGCGCGGGTGAAGACCTTCGAAGCCGCCCGCCGCCTTCCGCTCGAGGAGGTGCGCGCTCGCATCGTCGAGCTGTTGAAGCTCGAGCAGGGACGCGCGAAGGCTGCCGGAGAGGGCGAGGCGATGCTGGCAGCGCTGCGCAAGGGCGAACAAGGGGCCGCGCAGTGGGGCGAGGTGCGCAAGCTGCAGCGTGGCGCCCCCGGCCTGTCGGCGGCGGCGATGCGGGCGGTGTTCACCGCGCCAGCCGAGCCGCTACCTGCTTACGTCGGCGTCCAGGACACCGAAGGCGACTTTGTGGTGTACCGGATCGAGGGGATCGAGCGCGCGCAGATCGGTGGCGACGACCCGCGCGTGGCAGCGGTGGCGGCGCAGTACAATCAGCTTCTCGGTGGTCGCGACTTCGCTGGTTTCCTGGGCGAGCTGCGCCAGCGCTACGAGGTCGAGATCAATCCGACGGTGCTGCAGACCGAGCGCTGAGGGGGGAAGGGCCTCCCCGCTGGCGGCGGCAGGACGGACAGCCGCCGCTCGAGGCGCGCCCACACCCGTTGTTCAAACCGCGCGCCTTTCCTTCGCGCATCCCGGGGGCTCCACCCGTCCAGGGAAATGAGGCGGGCGCGCCATGAAGCAGTGGGTGGCGCGGAAGGCAGCTGATGCAAAAAGCCCGGTCATTACGCCGGGCTTTTTGCATCAGCTGCCCCCACCGGGGGGCGCCGGACCCGCTTACTGCGGCAGCGGCAGGGCGTTGCCGAGCGCCGTGGTGTTGAAACCACCATCCACGTACATGATTTCGCCGGTGATGCCGCTGGCGAGATCGGAGCACATGAACGCTGCGGCGTTGCCCACTTCCTCGATCGTCACGTTGCGGCGCAGCGGGGCGTTATGCTCGTTGAACGCGAGCAGCTTGCCAAAGCTGCCGATGCCTGAGGCCGCGAGGGTCTTGATGGGGCCGGCGGAGATCGCGTTGGCACGGATGCCCTCGGGACCGAGGGTGACGGCGAGGTAGCGCACCGAAGCCTCGAGACTGGCCTTGGCGAGCCCCATGATGTTGTAGTTCGGCATGGTGCGAACCGCGCCCAGATAGGACAGGGTGAGCACCGAGCCATTGCGACCCTTCATCATCGGGCGCGCGGCCTTGACCAGCGCCGGGAAGCTGTAGGTGCTCACTTCCTGCGAGATGCGGAAAGCTTCGCGCGACAGACCGTCGAGGAAATCACCTTCGAGGGCGTCGCCGGGGGCGAACGCGATCGAGTGCACCAGGCTGTCGAGGCCATCCCAGTGCTGGCCGAGCTGTTCGAACAGGCCGGTAATCTGCTCGTCGTCCTGGACGTCGAGTGGGAAGATCAACGTGCTGTCGAAATCGGCGGCCAACTTGGCGACGCGGTCCCTGAAGCGGTCGTTCTGGAAGGTGAACGCGAGTTCAGCGCCTTCACGATGCATGGCCTTGGCGATGCCGTAGGCAATCGAACGGTTGCTGAGCAGACCGGTGATGAGAATTCGTTTGCCGGCGAGAAAGCCCATGGGAAGAACTCCGAATGACAAGGGCCGGATTATAGCGAAAACCCTGCGCCCGACATGCCCTTCTGATCGCATGGAGGCGGAAAACCTGCCAGAATCCGCGCTTTCCCTGATCTCTTCGCTTGCCTGTGCTCCGGTTTTCCTGTCTCTGCTGGGGTCTGCGCCGTATCTGCGGTGTGTTGCGCGGCCGCGAAGCGCGCTCGCGCCTGCCTGTCGGCGGTCGAAACCTGGCCTTCGCCGCAGTGCTTTCCGGACTGGCGCTGTCGGCCTGCGCGCCGGTCTGGAATGATCCCTATCCCGCCGCCGAGCGCGGTCAGAACATTCTCTACAGCGCTTTCACCGAGCGCCCCAAGCATCTCGATCCGGTTCAGTCCTACAGCGAGGACGAGG
>JBEOKH010000227.1:0-4049 GCA_040275625.1 Thauera sp.
GGCGGGGTCGAGGATGTAGCGCAGTTCGTCGCGGGTCAGGCCGTAGAGGCGGGCGTAGTACGCGTCGAGTTCGGCGCGCAGTTGGGCGCGGCGCTCGGGGTTCCACGGGAAGGGCTCGCCATCGTAGCCGAGGTCTGCGGCCCAGGGTTTGAGGTCGTGGGCGGTGTAGGTGAGTTCGAGGACGCGGGGGACGATGAAGGCGAGGTCGGCGTCGGCGTAGCGGTCGGGCGGCAGAACCGGGAACTGCTTGAGGTAAAAATAGGTAAGCGAGGTGCCTCCGACTTTCTGACGCGCTACATAGTCCAGGGCGAGCGCGTTCAAGTTTCCATACAGCGCAGCGACATGCCTAGTCGAATGCGCTGCCTGCGCAAAGATCAAAGGCATCTTATGGCCGACAGCCACCCTCGGCACCATCGACGCAATCACCGTCCGCTCATCGGTCGCACGACAGATGTCCCGCCACCCCATCAACCAGCCCCGCGCCCAGCCCTTGTCGCGCAGCCGGGCCTCGACCTCGGCGGCTTCGACCCAGTAGCGCGGGGTGACGCCGAAGGTCGGGTCCTGCTTGTGGGCGGTGGAGACGTCGCCACTGCCATCCGCCGAATAGGTGGCCCAGCGGTGGTCGAACTGGTGAATCATCTTGGCTTCATAGAGCGGCAGGCGGTTGGGGGCCGGGGCCTCGTGGAACAAGCCGCTGTCGTTGGACATATGAATCATCGCCATGAAACGGATGCCCCAGGGATTGACCGCGGGCGGGCCTTCGGCAATGAGCACCGGCGCGGCGCGATAGAGCTTCTTGGTCAGCGCCGCATCCCGCTCGCTGCGGAACACTGGACAAGTCATGGTGTTGGGGTTGATGAGGCGAAATTCTTCGGCCGTCAGCTCGAACCACTTCTCGGCGGCGACAAAGTCCCCCTCAGATCTGGCATCAAACAAGAAACGCGCAGCATCCTCACCCAGCCCCAACGTGAACAGACAGAACGACTTCCTGTCGTCAGTATCCTTGAACCATCCCCGAATCTCGTAAAGGCTAAGCAGTCTTCTCAGCCTCCCTGACGCGACCATCGTTGAGAAATAGGCCTTGGTGCTGTCATCGGTGGCGATGCCGGTCGGCACAATGAAGCCCGCCCGGCCCGCTTCGGCCATCAACTGCGCAAAGCTCTCGGCAAACAGCGCATAGGTATTCACATCACCCACGCCGGTGAGCGGATAACGCCCGGCGTCGTGGGCGAACAGGCTGGCGGCCTCGGCATTGCGCCGGGCGGTGAGAAAGTCCGCATACAGCGCCTGCTCCGCGCCATTGGGCGGCACCAAGCCTTGGGCCGCCTCCACCTCCGGGTACAGGGTGTGCAGCAACCTGCCCTCGGCCAGCAGCCCGATGCGCCGGCCGCGTTCGGCCTTGTGCTGGGCCTCGGCCACCAGCGGGCTGCGGGTGGCGAAGAACTCTTCTTCCTGCAGCTTGATGCGTTCCCACGGCGGATTGCCCAGCAGCACATCGAAACCGCCCCTGGCCTTGACCTGCGGAAACGCCTGCCACCAGTGGAAGGCTTGCGCGGCCTGGGCGGCGGCATGGGCCGACGCGGCCATGCCGGGGCGCGGGGCGTCGTCGTTCAACACCAGCCACAGGTCCTGGCTGGTGGGCACGCGGGCCTCGGTTTCCGCCGTCTTGGGCAGCACGAAGGCGGCCACGAAAATGTCCGCCGCCAGCCGGGCTTTGGAGGCGGCGATGTTCGCTTCCAGCGCGGCATGGGCGGCGCGCTTGGCCTGCAGGGCGTCCAGCGTGTCGTCCGGCAGGGCCTCGAAGCTGGCGGCATCGACGCCCTCGCCCAGGTCCAGGCTCAGCATCTGGCGGGATTTCTCGTTCGCCTTGACGATGGCCTTGAGGGCGTCGCGGTTGGCCTTCTTGATGCGCGTCACGACCGCCTTGTCGTCGCCGGAGAGCGCATTGAAGGCCTTGTCCGGAATGCCATCCTGCAGGATGGCTTCATCCAGCACGCCGAGCAGGGCGTCGCCGCAGCGCAAGTGGGCATCCAGAAAGGTCAGCGGCCGGTCGGGGGTGTAGGCCTCCAGCCACAGCGCGGTGCGCGCGAGTTCCACCGCCATCGGGTTCTTGTCCACGCCGTAGATACAGTGGGCCACCACGTCGCGCAGGGCGTGGCGGAAGTCGTCATGCGTTGGGTTACCTTCTGGCGCACGCAGCAGGGCCACTTCGTCCGCGATACGGCGGGCGGCGGCGAGCAGGAAGTGGCCAGAGCCGCAGGCCGGGTCGCACACGGTGAGGGCAAGCAGCGCCTTGATCGGCTCCTGCGGGTTCTCATTGAGGGTGCGGGCGATAACCGGCTCCAGGGCGCTCTTGATGAGTTCCTGCACCAGACTGTCGGGCGTGTAGTAGGAGCCAGTGAGTTTGCGGGCGTTGCCCCTGGTGCTGCCCTCGTCCTCGTCACCGATGAATCCGAACCTGCGCGCGCCGCCAGTGAGGGTGACCTGGGGCACCAGCTCCAGCAGGCTCTCGTACACGCTGCCGAGTTCTTCGGAATCCATGTCGCGGTAATTCACTCTTGAGAGCGCTGCGCCATCGCGGAAGAAGCACAGGCTGAAAAGTGCAGAGAGCAAGGCCTGGTTCTCGATCAGCGCTGCGTCGAGATCCGGGCACTGGGCGGCTTCGAACAGGCCGCCCAATGCCGGCAGGCCGAGCGCGGGCTGGCCCCGGCCGAGGCCCTTGAAGGTGATGCCGAGCACCTGCCACAGATCGGCGTGCCGGTCGTAGCTGCGCCGGCGGGCGGCGAGCTGGCGCAGGCGGGCGAGACTGTAGCCGGCGCGATAACGCTCACGGGCTTCTGGCGTGGCGTCGGGTGCAAAGACCAACTCGCGGTCTTCGATCGTGGCGAGGAAGATGAAGCGGTAGATGAGGCGCAGAAGTTGCTCGAAATAGGCCTGTGTGCTGAGTTCGCCGGCCTCGATGCGACGGCGCAGCTCGGCGTTGTCCTTGTGGGCGAGAAAGCCGGTGCCAAGCGCACGTAGCGCTTCGGTCACGCCCACGCGCAGGCGGTCGCGGGCGCGGATACCGTCTTCCTGCGCAGTGTTCCGCCAGCGCTCGAGCGTGCAGTCGGCCGGATCAAAGCCGACCTTGCCGAATCGGGACGCGTGAGCGAGCAGCCACAGCGCAGTGAAGTCGGGATAGAGGCCTTCGTTGAAAATGGCTTCCAGGTCGGCTTCGATATAGGCCGGGCGGGTGAGACTGGGGTTGTCGCGCAGCACGCGCAACTTGAGGCCATTGCTGACCACCGCCCACAGACAGGTGCCACTGGCGTTGAGGTATTCCTGTGCGAGCAGGAAGGGCGAGCGGCGGCGCACACCATCGCCGTGGCGGGCGCTGGGTTTGTCGAGGGCCTGGTCGTGCGCGGCGAAGACCAGCGGCACCCTGCCCTCACCCGCAGCAAAGCCTATCGGGAAGATGCGCTCGTCCAGCGTGAGCTGGCCCACCGCGCGCAGATCGGCAAAACCCAGCACCTGACGGCAAAAGGGTTCGAGGAAATCGCGTACTGTCACCGCGTGGCTGTCGAGGTCGGCACGTTGCCGCCTTGCTGCGAAGTCCTGCCAGAGGTTCTGCGCAATCTTCCAGTAGCGGCCGATTTCGTCGCGCAGCTTGAGGCCGCGGGGGATGTCGTAGTCGGCCTCCGACTGCTCGGCGACATTCAGATGGGCGACCTTGTTGAGGAAGTCGGGGGCGAGCAAGGCGCCTTCGATCGACAGGGCAGCAAATGCGAGCTCGGTGTTGGAGCGACGGGCCATGAAGCGTTCTCTGTCTTGGGGCACGCGCCGCGCGTACCCGTTATCTAATCAGTTGTTCAAGCACAGTTGCAGGTCGCCGCAAGCGACTACCGGCACCGAGGTATCAATGCCCGTCACGTTGGGCACGGGAACCCTTGCTAAAGCAGGCCCGCCCGCAAAAGCGTCGTCCGAACACAGCATTGGCGCGCTTCATCAAGCGGGCACCAGGACATAAACGCCCATCACATCCACTGGCAGACTGGGCGTGACACGGTATT
>JBEOKH010000228.1:0-3457 GCA_040275625.1 Thauera sp.
CTGCCTGAGCCTGATCGCCGGCGCCTTCGTCCAGTTGCCTTACTGAATTGCTAGCCCACGGGCGCACCAGGGAGACACTCCGCATGAACACCGAAGCCCGCGCCACCGTCGTCCCCGACGGCCGTCTGTCCCGCCTCGCCCGCCTCGGCTCGCTCGCCACCGGCGTCGCCGGCGGCATGCTCGCCGAGGGCGCGCGCCAGCTTGCCGCCGGCAAGCGCCCGAAGGTAAGCGAGCTGGTGCTCACCCCCGCCAACGCCCGCCGCGTCGCCGACCAGCTCGCGCAACTGCGCGGTGCGGCGATGAAGGTCGGCCAGCTGATGTCGATGGACGCCGGCAACCTGCTGCCGCCCGAGCTCGCCGAGATCCTCGCCCGCCTGCGCGAGGACGCGCGCACGATGCCGATGAGCCAGGTGGTACAGGTGCTGGAGACGCACTGGGGCAAGGGCTGGGAGCAGGGCTTCGAGCGCTTCTCCTTCACCCCGTGCGCGGCGGCATCGATCGGCCAGGTTCATCGCGCGCGCACCCACGACGGCCAGGAGCTGGCGATCAAGCTGCAGTACCCGGGCGTACGCCGCAGCATCGACAGCGACGTGGACAACGTCGCCACCCTGCTGCGCGTGTCGGGCCTGCTGCCCAAATCGCTCGACGTCGCCCCGCTGCTCGAGGAGGCCAAGCGCCAGCTCCACGAGGAGGCCGACTACCGGCGCGAAGCCGACAACCTGCGCCGCTTCGGCAGCCTGCTCGCGGACGCGAACGATTTCATCCTGCCGCAGGCGGTGGACGCGCTGACCCGCAGCGACATCCTGGCGATGAGCTGGGTGGAAGGCGTGGCGGTGGAGTCGCTCGCAGACGCGCCGCAGGCGCTGCGCGACCGCATCGCCAGCCTGCTGATCGGCCTGCTGTTTAGCGAGCTGTTCGAGTTCCGCCTGATCCAGACCGACCCCAACTTCGCCAACTACCGCTTCGACACCGCCAGCGAACGCCTGGTGCTGCTCGACTTCGGCGCCACCCGGCCGTATTCCGGCACCGTGGTCGAGGCCTACCGCCGCCTGATGGCGGGCGCGATCCGCGGCGACCGCGCGGCAATGAGCACCGCCGCGCAGGAGATCGGCTATTTCCAGGACAACATCCACGCCCACCAGCGCGAAGCGGTGATCGACCTCTTCGCCACCGCCTGCGAGCCGCTGTGCCACACCGGCGCATACGACTTCGGCGCCAGCGACCTCGCCGTGCGCCTGCGCGACGCCGGGCTCAAGCTCAGCCTGGATCGCGACTTCTGGCACACACCGCCGGCCGACGCGCTCTTCCTGCATCGCAAGCTGGGGGGCCTGTACCTGCTGGCCGCGCGGCTGCGTGCGCGGGTGGACGTGGGGGCATTGGCAGAACCGTGGCTGGGTTGATTGCGCGGATCCCGGGCAGCGGCACGGGAGGACGCGCAGATCGGAGCGTCCGCAAGGGCTCGCGGCTTCCGCCGCTCCTACGAGGGGCGGTGGTTTCGGTAGAAGCGCCGGCACGCGCGAAGGCAGCGGTGGTTTCCGTAGGAGCGCCGGCAGGCGCGAAGGCGGTGGGGCCCGTAGGTGCGTCGCTTGCCGCGTCGTTGTTTTCGCGGCTGCCGCCGCTCCTACAAGAACCACGGCGGCTCCGAGACCCGTGCCCCGGGATGACCGCGGCCGCTCCGAGCCCCCTGTAGGAGCGGCGGAAGCCGCGAAGCTTTTTCCAGGCGGCGCGGTGCCCACCGCGCCGCCCTTGCTCGCTGCGCCTTCACGGCAAATGGCGCCGATCAACGCGCCGCGGTAAACACGGTGAGCACCCCGGTATAACCGTAGAGCCGGCTGTGGGCGATCTCGCCGCCGGCGAAGAACCCGGTGAGCGGCACATCGCCGATCACGTCGCGGATCACCTCCAGTTCGGCCGCCGGCTTGCCGAAATGCGGGCCGCCGCGGCCCGAGCAGCTCACATACACCGCGCCCAGCGCCAGGCGGCCGCTGTCGACCAGCTCGTCGCGGATCTCGCGCGCCGCACGGCGCAGGTCGGCGAGTGCAGCGGCCGGGTCGCGACGCACGAACATCAGCCAGGCCCCCTTCTCGACCTCGTCGCCGATCGCCACCACCCCGGCATGCGGATCCAGGCCGACGATGTTGCGCACCAGCATGTCGGCGCCGAACGCCGCAGGCGCGACGAGCTCCGCATCCTCCTTCGGGTGCAGGCCGACCAGCGTATGCGAGAGCGCCTCGGCGACCGGTTCGAGCGCCATGTCGGGGGGCAGGCCGAGGTCTTCCATGACGCAGTCGAGCGCGCCGCGGCCGTCGAGCGCGATCACGAAGTTGTCCCGCGCGCGGCTCACCACGCGCCGCGGGCCGATCGGCTGGCAGCCCTGGGTGACCCGCGACACGACGCCGACCTCAGCCGCAAAGGCCACGCCCGACAAGCCGCCGCCGTCGAACACCGCGTCGGCGATCTGCACGCTGCGCCGGCGCGAAGCGCTGAGCCCGCCGAACAGGTAGCCGCTCGCGGTGCGCGCGGCGAGTTCGGGGAGCAGCTCCTGCAGGTCCGGCGTGCGCCCGTCGGCATGCACCAGCGCGGTGTATGGATGGAAGTCCGCGCCCTCGGCGCGCAGCGGCTGGATGCCCGAGAACACGCGGAACGCCCGCCGCGGCAGCGCCGCCAGCATCAGCGACAGCGCCGCCTCGTCGAAGTGCTCGGCACCGGTCGCGACCACGCCGATACCCACTGTGCCCACCCAATGCACGCCGGGCAGCCGGCGCTGCAACTCGGCGACGATGTCGGCGGCGGCGTCGGCGAGACGGTCGCTCAGGTAGCAGAAGCCGAGCGTGAACTCGGGCATCGCCTCGCGACCGGCGGCGGCGGCCTGTGCGGTGGCCACGCGTGCATCCTGCAGCAGCGCGTCGAGCGCACGGGCGAGCGCCACCTGCCAGTCGGGGTGGGCGGCGTGTCCGGTAGCGAAGCGGGTCGGAATCATGTCGGCTCCCGGGTGAGAAAGTCATCCAGCGCCTGCGCCACCTGCTCGGGCTGGTCATGCTGGAGGTTGTGGCCCGCGTCGGCCACGGTGACCACGCGAACGTCGGCGAAGCAGTCCAGGCGGCGCTGCAGTTCGTCAGGCTCGTCGCCGAAGCGGTCGAGCACGTAACCCTGCCCCGAGACCAGCATCAGCGCCGACGCGCGGACGCGGCGCCAGCACGCCATCGCGTCCTCGATGCGGTAGACCGCGGGCGAGGGGATTTTGTGCCAGGGATCGCCGGCGATCTCGACCTGTCCGTCGGCACGCACGCGCCCGAGGTGGCGGCAGAGGAACTCCGCACGCGCCGGGGTGAGGCGCGGATTGACCGCGCGCAGGCGTTCCGCGAGCGCGGCCCGGTCGGCGTAGATGCGGGCAGGCGGCGGTGCGAGCTGGGCGTCGAGCCAGCGCCCGAGCTGCTGCGGCGCATCGACGTCGGCC
>JBEOKH010000229.1:0-3488 GCA_040275625.1 Thauera sp.
CTGCTGGCTGCGGCTGCAGCGCGGGCTCGGCTTGCGGCGCCGGCGTCGCCACCTCGCCGGCGCTCTCGTCACCCTCCTCGTCTTCGGCGGCAGGCTCGCCCGCACGCTGGTCGAGCAGATAGTAGTCGATCACCTGGCGCGCGATCGGTGCCGCCGACTGCGCGCCGAAGCCGCCGTTCTCGACCAGCACCGCGAGCGCGATCTTCGGATTCTCCGCCGGGGCGTAGGCGACGAACCAGGAGTGGTCGCGCAGGCGCTCGCGCACACGGCCCTCGACGTAGCGCTGGCCGCGCAGCGAGAACACCTGCGCGGTACCGGTCTTGCCACCCACGCTGTAGGGTGCGCCCTTGAAGGCGCGCTTGCCGGTACCGCTGCGATTGACGTCCACCATCGCGTCAAGCACCGCCCGCAGATGCGCGTCGCGCAGCGGGATCTCGCGCAGCGGCTCGAGCTCGACCGCACGCCGTTCGCCGGTGCGCGCGTCGACCACGTACTTGACCACATGCGGCCGGAACAGGCGCCCCTTGTTGACCAGCGCGGCAAGGGCGTTCGCCAGCTGCAGCGGTGTGTAGGCGTTGTAGCCCTGGCCGATGCCCACCGAAATCGTCTCGCCGGCATACCAGCGCTGTTGCTCGGGCTTCTTGAAGCGCTGGCGCTTCCACTCCGGCGACGGCAGCACGCCGGTGGCCTCGCCCGGGAGGTCGATGCCGGTCCGCTCACCGAAGCCGAACGGCGCGAGGAAGCCGGAGATCCCCTCGATGCCGAGATCATTGGCGAGCTGGTAGTAATAGGTGTTGCACGACACCACGATCGACTTGTGCAGGTCCACCATGCCGTGGCCGCCGATCTTGTCGTCCATGAAGCGATGGCCGCCGAAGTTGAAATAGCCGATGTCGTGGATCGCCTGCCTGGCGGTGCGCTTTCCGGTCTCCAGGCCGGCGAGCGCCATGAAGGGCTTGAAGGTGGAGCCGGGCGGATACGTGGAGTAGATCGCACGGTGCAGCATCGGGTGATCGGGCGAATCACTGAGTGCCTTCCAGTCCTGGGTCGAGATACCATCGACGAAGAGGTTGGGGTCGTAGGTCGGCATCGATGCCAGCGCCAGCACGCCGCCGGTCGCGGGCTCGATCGCCACCAGGGCACCGCGGCGATCGCCGAACGCCTTCTCGGCGACCTTCTGCAGTTCGATGTCGAGTGTCAGCTCGAGGTCGTTGCCCGGTGTCGCCGACGTGTGCGAGAGCGCGCGCACCGCCCGCCCGCCGGCGTTGACCTCCACCTGCTCGACACCGGTGGTGCCGTGCAGTTCGCGTTCGTAGGACTGCTCCAGGCCGGCCTTGCCAATGTGCTGGGTGCCGCGGTAGTTGGCGGTATCGCCGCCTTCGTCGATGCGCTCGATGTCGCGCTCGGTGATGCGGCCGATGTAGCCGATCACATGGGAGGCGGTGGTGCCCTGCGGATAGTCGCGCAGCAGGCGCGCCTTCACGTCAACGCCCGGCAGGCGGTAGCGCTGCGACACCACGCGCGCGACCTCCTCCTCGGTCAGCCGGCTGCGCAGCGGCACACTCTCGAAGTTGCGGCTCTCCTCGTAGAGCTTGCGGAAGCGGCGACGGTCGCGGGCGTCGATCGGCACCAGGGTGGCGAGCTCATCGAGCGTGGCGTCGAGCTCGCGCACCTGCGAGGGCGTGATCTCGATCGTGTAGGTGGCGTAGTTGCGCGCCAGCACCACGCCCTTGCGATCGACGATGGTGCCGCGATGCGGCACCACCGGCAGCAGCGCGATGCGGTTGTCTTCGGCGCGAGTCAGGAAGTAATCGTGGCGCTTGACCTGCAGGAAGTGAAAGCGCACCGCCAGCAGGCCGAGGCAGACGAGCACGAACAGCGCCGCCACCACGACGCGGCGGCGGAAGCGGGTGAGCTCGACCGCCGGGGCACGGAACTCGGTCATCGGCGAGCGGCCTCAGATCGGGCGGTTGTCATCGCGCTCGACCGGCTGGTACTGGGGCAGCAACAGCAGGAAGGACAGCGGCGTCCACAGCAGCATGCTGCTGAAGCTCGACAGGAAATAGGCCCATCCGGGGAACTCCGCACCGGCCAGCAGGCGCACCAGCACCATCAACACCTGGGAGAGCAGCAACAGCGGCAGCACATGCAGCGCCTGCTGCCAGGCCGGGAACCACAGCACGCGGCGGGCGAGGGCGTTGGCCAGGTAGGCGAGCACGACGTAGGCGAGCGCGTGCTGGCCCATCGCCGCACCGAGGCCGACGTCCATCAGCAGGCCGAAGACGAAGCCAGCCCCCATGCCGATCGCCATTGGCTCGCGCACGCACCAGAAGGCCAGCACCAGCGCCACCCAGTCGGGCAGGCCGGGGGTGCGCCCGGTGGGGATGTACTCGACGCCTAGCGCGATGAACAGGCTCACGTAAACGAACCATAGCCTTGCCGGCTGCAGGATGCGGCTGGAACGATTGGTCGGCTGCACGGCTCAGCGCCTTCTCTCGGTTTCGGGCGGCGGAGGGGGCGGCGGATAGGCGGCCCGCCCGATCACCAGCACCTGCACGCTGCGCTCGATCGCGGCCAATGGCTCGCACTCGATGCGGGCGAATGCATCCTGGTCGCGGTTGACCCGGGTCACCGTCGCGACCGGGAGCCCGGGCACGAAGACACCGTCCAGCCCCGAGGTGACGAGCTGGTCGCCAGGCTGGATGTCGACGTCGGCGAGCACGTGACGCATCTCCAGCAGCCCGCGCCCGACGCCATAGAGCACACCGCGCACGCCGTTGCGCACGACGCTGACAGGAATCGACTGATTGCGGTCGGTCAGCAGCGTGACCTCCGCCTGGATCGGGTGCACGCGGGTGACCTGGCCAATCACGCCGTACGCGTCAACCACCGCGAGGCCCGCCTCCACCCCCTGCTGCGCGCCGCGATCGAGGATGACCTTGCGCGCGAAGGGATCGGGTGCGTTGTACAGAATGTCGGCGGCGATGCTTTTCGTCTGCACGCGCTGCGACATCTGCAGCAGCTCGCGCAGATGGGCGTTCTCCTGTTCGAGATGCTCGAAGCGCAACAGACGCTCCCCGGCGCCAAGCTGGTGGCGACGCAGCTCGGCGTTCTCGAGCTGGACATCGATCAGCGTGCCGAAGTAGCGCGACGCGTTGCGCACCACATCGGCCGGCGTCGACGCCGCCATCTGCAGCGGATAAGTGACCACCGACAGCGCGTTGCGCATCACCTCGAGGTAACGGAAACGCAGGTCTGCGGCCAGGAGCGCGAGGCACACGGCGACGAACACGAACAGGCGCGCCAAGGGCGCCGGTCCGCGCCGGAAGATCGGTGGAGGCTGATGGCCGACGAGAGACATCCGCGTAAAGCCAGGGGGGCCGTCAGGTGGGCAGGAGATACGCCCCGGCACGCGGGCCGGCGCGACGGATCATCACTCGGACGTGAAGATGGAGGCGAGCTTGTCCATCTTGTCGAGCGCCATGCCG
>JBEOKH010000230.1:0-6285 GCA_040275625.1 Thauera sp.
TAGTGTCTTGGAGGAACCGATTGAACCAGACGATATCGACGCGCGAACTCAGGCTCGGCATGTTCGTCGTCGGCATCGACCGGCCGTGGACCGAGACGCCGTTCATGATGCAGGGCCTCCTGCTCGAGAACGTCGAGCAGCTCAGGGCGCTGCAGCATTACTGCCGCTCGGTCACCATCGATCGTTCGCGCTCGCTTGGAGACCAGTACAGCGCCAAGGTCATCGACAAGGATGATCCGCGGCGGGGGCCGGACGGCACGCTGCGTCAGCATCCGGACATCACCGAGTCGCGGATCGAGGCGCAGCGCTTCATCAAGGTCGCGCGCAGCTTCAAGGGTAAGATCCACACCACGCGGCTGCCGCATGTGCCGCGCGTGCGCAGCGAGGAAGGCCGCAGCCGGATCGAGTCCGAGCTGCTCTATTGCGCGCCGATCGTCGATGACGTCTATCGCGCGCTGCGCGAGACGCAGCTCGCGATCGACGGCAACTCAGCCATCGATGTCCCACGCCTCGACGGGCTCGTCCGCGAGATGGCCTCTGGCGTGCAGCGCAACCCCGACGCACTGCTGTGGCTGACGCGGCTCAAGCGCACCGATCAGTACGCCTACGATCACGCGGTGAACGTCTCGGTCCATGCCATGGTCTTCGCGCGCTTCGTCGGCCTGAGCGGGAACCAGGTGCGCCAGCTCGGCCTCGCCGGACTGCTCCAGGACATCGGCAAGGTCCAGATCAACTATGACGTGCTGAGCAAGCCCGGACCGCTCGACGAGCGCGAGTTCGAGCATGTCAAGGCGCACGTCAGGAACACGCTCAGGCTGCTGCAGGCGCATGAAGGTTTCGAGCCCGACGTGCTGGGCATCATTGCCGCCCATCACGAGCGCTACGACGGCACCGGCTATCCGCGCGGGCTCGACGGCATGAAGATCCCGCTGGCGGCGGAGATGGCGGGCATCATCGACACCTACTGCGCGATGACGCGCGAGCGGGTCTATCGCCAGGCGGTGTCGAGCCAGCGCGCCATGGAAACGCTCAATCAGTTGCGCAACACCCTGTTTCGCGAAACGCTGATCGACCAGTTCCTGCAGTGCATCGGCCTCTACCCGATCGGCACGCTGGTCGAACTCAACAGCGGCGAGGTCGGCGTGGTCATCCAGCAGAACCAGGTGCGTCGGCTGCAGCCGCGCGTGCTGGTGCTGCTCGCCCCGGACAAGAGCGTCGAGCGTTTTCCGCGCACGCTCGACCTGCTGATGCAGCCAGAGACCGCTGAGGGCGAGCCTTACCGTATCGTCCAGGCGTTGCCGCCCAACGCCTTCGGCATCGACCCCAACGACTTCTTCCTCGCCTGATCATGGAATCGCTCACGCCGAAGGGCTTCCTCGCCGCACTCACCGAGGTTTCGGCACGTCTGGCCGAAACCAAGGCAGGCAAACGCGGCGTGGGCGTCATCTCGCTCTACGCCCAGCCCGATGCGGCGCTGTACCGCCTGCCGCTCGAGCATCTGCGCCGCTTCGAGCGCGCCATGGAGCGCCAGATCCGCGCCCAGTTGCGCCGCCAGGACACCCTGTTCCCCGTCGACGGCAAGGAGTGGCTGATCGTGCTGCCGAGCGTCGCCAGCAGCGCGGTGCTGACGCTCGGCATGCTGCGCTTCGAGCAGGTCTTCAACGACGGCCCGCTGGAGGTCGATGGCATCGACCTGCCGGTGCGGATCGTCTGTGGCGGGGCGCTCTCGCCCGATCATGGCGTCGATGCCTTCCATCTGCTGCAGTCCGCGCGCATCGCGGGTCTGGTCGCCGGTCGTACCGAGGGTGGCAGCCTGATCTACGACACTTCGATGGAGCGCAGTGCGCCCAATGTCGCGCTGCTCGAGCGCGACCTGCGCGCCGCGTTCACCGGTGGTCCGGAGCTCGAGCTCTGGCTGCAACCGAAGGTGCACGTGGCGACCGCCGAGTGCCGCAGCGCCGAGGCCCTGCTGCGCTGGCGCAACAGCGCGGGCGACCCGGTGCCGCCGCCAGTGGTCGTGGGCCTCATCGATCGTCTCGGGCTGCGCCACCGCTTCAACCGCTGGCTTTTCCAGCGCGCGGCGCAGATCCTGCACACCCTGCGGCTCGAAGGGCTGGAGCTAGACCTGTCGATCAATCTGTCCGCCACCGACCTCTACGATGCCGAGGTGCCGGACCTGATCGCGCAGGCGCTGGCAACCTGGAACGTGCGGGCGCCCAGCCTGTGCCTCGAGATCACTGAAACCAGCATGATCGACGAGACCGCCGGCAACAATGTCTCCGAGGTGCTGTACCGCCTGCGCCAGCTCGGCGTCTCGTTGTCGATCGACGACTTCGGCACCGGGTTCTCGGGCATGAGCCGGCTCAAGCGGCTCGCGGTCCAGGAGGTCAAGATCGACCGCAGCTTCGTGATCGACCTGCTGACTTCCGAGCGCGATCGCGAGATCGCAGCCTCGATCATCGATCTCTCGCACCGTCTCGGCGTCGAGGTCACCGCCGAAGGGGTGGAGGACGAAAGGACCGCCAGCCTGCTCGCCGCGATGGGCTGCGATCACATCCAGGGCTTCCTGTTTGCGCAGGCCCTGCCGTTGACCGCGTTCATCGCCTGGGTGCGCGAGCGCGTCGGGATCGGTGTGGTGGCAGCCGAGCAGAAATGACCCCGGTCAATTCAAGCGTCTCCTGATTCGGTAGAATCCGGGCCGTCATCAAGATCTTGTCTGCCGCGTCCCTTCCCATGCAACGCTTTCGCCAACCTCTCCTTGCCTGGATCGCAATCTTCGCGATGGCATTGAGCGCGCTGGCGCCAGCGGTGAGCCGGGCGATGGGGCCGGACGCAAACAGTCGTCACGTCATCCAGCTCTGTTCCGCAGCCGGGGTCGAGTGGGTCGAACTCAGCGCCGAAGAGGCTGCCCGCTACAGCGAAGCCGGCGCGGTTTCCGGTGAGCACGATCGTGACACGCGGCCCTTGCTCGACCACTGCCCCTACTGTTCCGCACACTTCGGCAGCGCCTTGCTGCCACCGATGGTTCTGTCCGCGGTGTTCGCCGTCGTGGGCAGCGCCGTCATGCCCCGGCTGTTCCTCGCTGCACCGCGACCGCTGTTCGCGTGGTCGTCGTCGCATCCGCGCGCGCCCCCTGCGCACGCCTGAGCGCTCGCGGCGACCGCGCTGCGCCTCGCGGCCCCCGATTTCCTGAAGTAAACGCAACCCACGTCAGCCCCTGATCCGGCTCGCGCGTCATCAGCGCGTGCACGCCCGCCTGCCACCCCATCCCCGCCGCAGGCGGACGGTCGGGCGTGTGCATTCATACATCCATCCGGAGAGTCTCCATGCAAAAACACTTCCTTGCCGCCCCCCTGCTTGCCGCCGTCCTCACGCTCGGCAGCGCGTCAGCCCTCGCCGACATCGCCGTCAGCGACGCCTGGGTGCGCGCCACCGTCCCGGCGCAGAAGGCTACCGGCGCCTTCATGCAGCTCAAGTCCGACGCCGACGCCCGACTGCTCTCCGCGACCTCACCGGTCGCCGGCGTGGTCGAGATCCACGAGATGGTCATGGACGGCAAGGTCATGAAGATGAACGCCGTCCCCAGCCTCGACCTGCCCGCGGGCAAAGCCGTCGAACTCACGCCCGGCGGCTACCACGTGATGCTGATGGACCTGAAGCAGCAGGTGAAGGAGGGTGACGAGGTGCCGCTCACGCTGACCATCGAGAGCAAGGACGGCAGCCGCGCGACCCTGGAAGTCAAAGCCGCCGCTCGTCCCCTCAATGCGCCGATGAAGATGCATCACTGAGCATCGTCGGCATCGCGCGGTTTTCTTGCAACGCCGGAATCAATTGAAGAATAGCTAGGAAAACAACATGAACAGGATCTTCAAGCGTCTCCCGCTCGCAGTCGCCGTGTCCATGGCCCTGCCGGTGCTGGCGCAGGCCCAGGAGACGAAGCTCGACAGCGTGGTGGTCACCGCGCCTGCTGCAGCCTCCACGACCAGCGGCTCGGTGCTCACCCGGTCTGCGCTGCAGTCGCTCAAGCCCGCAACCAGCGATTCCGCGTCACTGCTGCGCGACGTGCCTGGCGTAAGCCTGTACGGCTCGGGAGGTGTCTCGAGCCTGCCGTCGATTCGAGGCCTGGCCGATGACCGCATCCGCATCAAGGTCGATGGCATGGACCTGATCGCCGCCTGCCCCAACCACATGAACCCGGCGCTGTCCTATCTGGACCCTTCCAATGTGGGCGTGCTCGAGGTCTATCCGGGTATCTCGCCGGTCAGCGTCGGTGGCGACAGCATCGCCGGCACCATCGTTGCGGAATCGAAGGCGCCGGTATTCGCCGAAGCGGGCAAGACCTTGGTGACGGGTGAGGTCGGCGCTTTCTATCGCAGCAACGGCAATGCGCGCGGCGGCAACCTGGGCGCCAGCTTTGCCAACGATTCGCTGAGCGTCAGTTATTCGGGTTCCACGGCTGAGAGCGACAACTACGAGGCCGCGCGTGCGTTCAAGACGCAGACGGCGACCGGCAGGCAGGGGCATACGTTGCCACTCGATGAGGTGGGATCCACCGCCTACAAGAGCCGCAACCATGAGCTGGGCTTCGCCTTCAAGGGCGGCGACCACCTGTTCGAGGCCAGGGTCGGCCTGCAGGACATCCCTTACGAGCTGTGGCCGAACCAGCGCATGGACATGCTCGACAACGACCAGAAGCGCGTAAACCTGCGCTATCAGGGCAAGTACGACTGGGGCAAGCTCGAGGCGCGCGCCTACCACGAGAAGGTCGAGCACTTCATGGACTTCGGGGCGGACAAGCGTTACTGGTATGGGGGGAGCGTAGCCAACGACGTCATCATCGGCTCCGGCGGCCCGACGGTTCTCAATGGCACGCCCTGCGCGCCGCTTAGCCCGTTATGCGCCGCAGGGATGCCGATGAACACCGAGAGCAAGAACACCGGATTCGCGCTCAAGGGCGACGTCAACCTGTCGGTGACCGACCTTCTTCGCGTCGGCGCCGAGATCCAGCGCTACCAGCTCGACGACTGGTGGCCGGCTTCCGGCGGTGGCATGTGGCCGAACACCTTCTGGAACATCAACAACGGTGAGCGTGACCGCAATGCGGTTTTTGCAGAGTGGGAAGCGCAGCCGAGTTCGCAATGGACGACCCTGGCCGGCGTGCGCTATGAGCACGTCAACACCGATGCGGGGCCTGTTCAGGCGTACAACAACACAATGCCCCCGGCCACAATGCTGGTGCCCGCCTTCAACAATGCCGCTCGTGAGCGCACCGACAACAACTGGGACGTGACGCTGCTGGGCAAGTACGCCGTCGATCCCACGCTCGATGTGGAGGTCGGTTTCGCGCGCAAGGTGCGCTCGCCCAGCCTCTACGAGCGCTACAGCTGGTACAGCCGCGGCATGGAAATGCTGATGGTGAACTGGTTCGGCGACGGCAACGGCTACATCGGCGACATGAACCTCGAGCCGGAGAAGGCGCACACCGTTTCGGCGACTTTTGACTGGCACTCGGTCGATCGCAAGTGGGAGCTGAAGGCGACGCCGTTCTACTCGCGCGTCACGGATTACATCGACGCCGTGCGCTGCCCGACGACCCTTGGCGGGTCTTGCTCGCTCCCCAATCTCACGGCCACCAACAGCTTTGTGTTCCTCCAGCTCGCGAACCAGTCGGCCCGCCTGTACGGCATCGACCTCTCGGGCCGCATGCCGCTGGCCAGCACGCGCCATGGCGAGTTCGGGCTGCGCGGGGTGCTCAACTACACCGATGGCAAGAACCGGGAGACCGGCGACAATCTCTACAACATCATGCCGCTCAACGTGAGGCTCACGCTGACGCACCAGCAGGGTGGCTGGGATAACGCCCTCGAGTGGTTCGCGGCACAGTCGAAGGACGACGTCTCGGCGGTGCGCAACGAGCAGGAGACCTCCGGCTACAACCTGGTCAACCTGCGCACGAGCTACGCCTGGAAGCAGGTGCGAGTGGACTTCGGCGTCGAGAACATGTTCGACAAGTTCTACTACCTGCCGCTCGGTGGCGCCTACGTCGGTCAGGGAACGACGATGACGAGCAATCCGGTCGGTGCGGTTCCGCTGTGGGGCACGCCGGTTCCGGGTGCTGGCCGTTCGATCTACGCCGGCATCAACTACAAGTTCTGAGCTTCTTCAGACGATAAAAAACCCCGGTGCCGTGGAAGCGAGGCCGGGGTTTTTTTCGGCTGCTTGCCGGCGCCTACTTCTTGCGCATCGGCGGCAGGTCGGTGCAACTACCATGCGCCACTTCGGCCG
>JBEOKH010000231.1:0-3191 GCA_040275625.1 Thauera sp.
GCACCACGTCCCCCCCTCCCCCTGATCGCCTCCGGGCCCCGCGACCATGTCCCGCTCCGGCAGCGCGACGCCCATGCTGGAATCTTCCGCAGGCGCCACCTGCCTGAATCATCCACGTTGCAAAAATGCGACTGATTCTCAATATCGTTGACTTGATCCAGAGTCTTATCGAGAATGCGACCCATCTGCAACAGCAGATAACTGCCGCCGACGCCCCCATTGAAACGGAAACCCGGCGGCCGCAGACGTAGCGAGCCACTCCGCAGTGACGGACCAGCCAGCCAAGCCAGCCCGGCACGCTTGTAGCGGAGGTCCGTCCGTCCATGACGCACGGATCATATCGTCCGTTCGCGGACCGCTCGCGTACGCCTGCCCTTACGTAGCCGCCACCGTCGCGGCGCCGGATAGGGGCCGCGCGCGCTGCCAAGTCCGGGCTGATCACTTCAACGCCTTTCGCAACCCGTGATCAGGAAGACCGATGTCCTCGAGAAAACCGCACGTCAAGCAGCCCCGGCCGCTGCGCAAGCGCCCCGCCGCCACCGCCCTGGCCCTCGGCCTGTCGACCGCCGTCCTGGTGCCGATGGCCGCCGTCGCCCAGGAACAGAAGGGCACCGCCGAATCCACCCTGCAGCCGGTCAACGTGATCGACACTGCGCTGGAAGCCAACCCGAACGCCGAGCCCGGCGTGCCCTACAAGGCGAAATACTCGGGTGACGAGCGCCACAAGCGTGCGCTCGCCGAGACCGCGCAGAACATCCAGGTGCTGACCAAGGCGCAGATCGAGGACTCCGGCTACACCGACCTGCGCGAGATCCTCGACGCCCAGCCGGGCATCACGCTGGGCACCGGCGAGAACGGCAACGCCTTCGGCGACCGCTACATCATCCGTGGCCAGGAGGCGCGCAGCGACGTCTTCGTCGACGGCCTGCGCGACCCCGGCATGACCATCCGCGAGAGCTTCGCAACCGAGCAGATCGAGATCTCCAAGGGCCCGAACTCCAGCTTCGCCGGCCGCGGCACCTCGGGCGGCGCGGTCAACTCGGTAACCAAGCAGGCCACCACGGACTACGGCTACACCCGCCTGTCCACCGGTTTCGGCACCGACCGCCACACCCGCCTCACACTCGACACCAACCAGGTCATCAACAAGGACCTGGCGGTGCGCGCGAACCTGCTTTATGGCTATGAGGAAGTGCCCGATCGTGCGCCGGCCGACCGCGACCGCAAGGGCATTGCGCTGTCCACGTTCTGGACACCGACCGACAAGCTCGACCTCACCTTCGATTACTACGGCCTCGACGCCGAGGACGCGCCCGACATGGGCGGCTTTCTGGTCGGCGAGGGCGCCAACCGCAAGCCGGCAAAGAATGTCCCGGTCTACGCCCAGGCGCAGGATTTCCTGAAATCGGACGTCGATATCCTCACCGCACGCCTGCGCTACCAGTTCTCGCCCGACACGCGTGTCACCAACCTGACCCGCTTCGGGCAGACGGACAACGGCTATGTCACCACCGGCGCGCGCGCGAGCGTGTTCGGGGTGAATGATCCGCGCGCGGGCGCCCCGACGATCAGCCTCAGCACCCACCAGGGCTGGCAGGAGGTCGAGTACTTCGTCAACCAGACCAACCTGCATGTCGACCGCGAGCTCGGCGGGCTGAAACACGAGTTCATCTTCGGCCTGGAGTATTCCGACCACAGCGTGCTCAACGGCGTCTATGACGTCGCCAACTCGGGCGAAAACTGCATGGTCGATGGCCGCGGCGGCGTGGCCACCGCGCTGAACGGCTGGTGCATCACCGACGCCAGCGGCGCCCTGCTCAACGGCATCGATTCGATCATGAACCGCCGCGTCGCCAGGGGCGCCTGGGACATCGACTGGAACGTGAAGACGGTGTCGCTGTCGGCCATGGACACGGTCGATCTGACCGACAGGTGGACCGCCTTCGCCGGCCTGCGCTGGGATCGCTACGATTTCGACACCACGACGCGCGACCTGCGCCTGCAGACGAGCAGGGCCTACGACTACTCGGACAGCCTGTGGAACGGCCACGTCGGCCTGACCTACAAGTTCCTGCCCCACGCCAACGTCTATGCGAGCTACGCGACCGCAAGCGACATCAACGGTGGCGAGTCCGACGTGGGCTCGAGCTGCGGCTACGGCGGCATCTGCGTCGATGACATCACCGGGGTCGCGGTTGCCGACAGCAAGCCGGAGCAGACCCAGAGCGTCGAGCTCGGCACCAAGTGGAACCTGATGGACGAGAAGCTGCTGCTGTCGGCCGCCGTGTTCCAGATCACCAAGTCGGACGTGATGGAGTCGGCACCGATGGGTACCGGGTACGACGCGTCCGGCGCCCTGAACACGGGCAAGAACCGCGTCCGCGGCGTCGAGCTCGCCCTGACCGGCCTGATCACCCCCAGGCTCACCGGCCAGGCCGGCGTCGCCATCATGGACTCGGAGATCCTGCGCTCGAACGTGGCGGCGAACGAGGGCAAGGTGCTGAGCAACTTCGCCGACGACACCGCCTTCGTGCAGTTGAAATATCAGGCGACCGACACTTTCGCATTCGGCGGCGCGGTCAAGTACGAGGGCAAGAAGTACGCCGGGCAGCCCGACTCCGCCGCTGCTTACGACCCGCTGGGCCAATACAGCCAGCCCATCCCGGCCTACACCGTCCTCGACCTGTTCGCGAACTACCGCATCGACAAGAACATGGACGTGCGCCTGAACGTGGGCAACGTGACCGACAAGGACTACTACCTCGCCGGATATCGTTCGGGCTCCTTCCTGTACAAGGGCGACGCGCGCAACGCGCGGGTGACCCTGAACTATGACTTCTGAGCGTCCCATCCCCCGCAAGCGGTGGAAGGCGTTCGCAAAGAAAACAAGCGCTTGCAAAACGATTTCTAGAGAGGACTAGCCCTCACCCGCCCCGGGCCCGCGCTCCGATGCGCGGCCCCGCATTTTTCGTTTCCGGACGGTCAAGCGCCGATCGGTGCCGCCACGGAGGGGCTTCCGCGCTCCATCCGTGGCCGGTGCAGAACGCACGCAGGCCGCCCGTCATCCGCCCGAATCGCCATGCAAATCCAATCCTTCGACGATAAAGACAGCCATCCCGTATCGCCCGGGCTCAGTCGGCGCCGCGCCCTCCAGGCCATGGCCGCCGCACTCGCCGCCACCGCCCTGCCTG
>JBEOKH010000232.1:0-2681 GCA_040275625.1 Thauera sp.
GGGGGGGCGGGGGGAGGGAGGGGGGTGGGGGGCGGCGCGCGCTGGCCAGCGGCGGGCGGGCGCGGGCGGCGGGCGGGCAGACGTTCGCGGCCTTCGGCTTCCCGATCCGGTGGGCGTCCGCGGGGCGGCAATGCAAACTCGCTCGTTGCGCTCGCTCAGACATGCATCGCCTTGTCTCCCCGCGAACGCCCGCCGGATCGGCGCGCTCGACAGCCCGCCCCGCCCGCCGCCTGCGTGGGCGAACTCGCCCCCTCCCGGGTAGGAGCGCCGGAAGGCGCGAATGGGCGGCGAATGGACAGATGGGCAGAGGATGGAGGGATGGTCGAAGGATGGGCAAATGAGCACAGGATGACCGGTGAGCGTCGGCAGGAATCGGGCCGCCGGGTTCGCGCTGTCTGGTTCGGGCCGCCGGGTTCGGGCCTTCCGGCGCTCCTACAGGAAAATCATGCGGGGTCGGGGTGCTGGGGTGGTCTGGCGGGTCGCGGCTTCCAGCGCACCTGGCGCACCGCAGCGCGTTCACGCCCGCGTGCCCCCCAGTTCTCGATCGAGCGCGGCCAGGCGCTGCGGGGTGCCGACGTCGATCCAGCGGCCGCCGTGGTGCTGGCCGGTGATCCTGCCCGCGTTCATGAGCTCGCGCAGCAGGGGGGCGAGCTTGGCGGGGGTGTTGTCGGCGAGGTCGGCGAAGAGGACCGGGTGGTAGGCGCCGAGGCCGGAGAAGGTGAGCCGTGGGGCCCCGTCGGCGTGGATCAGGCCGGCGGTGTCGAGGTGGAAGTCGCCCTCGGGGTGGTGCGCGGGATTATCCACCAGCAGCAGGTGGGCGAGCGGGCCGTTCGCACGCAGGGTTTCGGCGGCGGCGCGCAGGGCATCGAGCTCTGCGTCGCAGAAGACGTCGCCGTTGATGACGACGAAGGGGCTGTCGCCGAGCAGGGGCAGGGCGTGGCGGATGCCGCCGGCGGTTTCCAGGGCGCTGGCTTCGGGTGACCAGGCGATGCGCACGCCGAAGCTGGCGCCGTCGCCGAGCGCTTCTTCAAGTCGGTGGCCGAGGTGGGCGTGGTTGATGACGAGCTCGGTGAAGCCGGCGGCACGCAGGCGTTCGATGTGCCACACGATCAGGGGCTTGCCGCCGACCTGCAGCAGCGGCTTGGGGGTGTGGTCGGTGAGCGGGCGCATGCGCTCGCCGCGGCCGGCGGCGAGGATCATCGCTTTGGTCATGATTCCTCCGATAGCTTGGGCGTGGAGCGCGGCGCGGCGCGTTCGGGAAGACGTCCTCCTGCCCAATGTCATGCGGGCGAACGCCTTCCACCGCTTGCGGGGGATGGGATGCTCAGAAGGTGTAGCCGACCTGGGTCTCCTCGGGCTCGAGGCGGTCGAGCAGCTTGAGCAGCGGGCCGAGGTCGCGGTAGCGTTTGCAGGCGCGGCGCAGGTAGTCCATCACCAGCGGCATGTCGGCGAGGTAGCCGTCCTTGCCGTCGCGGTGGCACAGGCGGGCGAAGATGCCGAGCACCTTGATGTGGCGCTGCGCGCCCATCCACTCGAAGTCGCGGTGGAAGTCGGCGAACTCCGCGCGCACCGGCAGGCCGAGCTTTTTCGCGGTTTCCCAGTAGCGGATCAGCATGTCGAGCACGAAGTCCTCGTCCCAGCGGATGTAGGCGTCCTTGAACAGCGACACCAGGTCGTAGGAGATGGGCCCGTAGACAGCGTCCTGAAAGTCGATGATGCCGGGGTTGGCGCCGAGGCCTTCCGAAGGCTCGAGCAACATCAAATTGCGCGAGTGGTAGTCGCGATGCACGAAGACCTGCGGCTCGGCGAGGTTCACCGCGAGGATGCGCTCGAACGCCGTGTTGAGCATCGTGGTCTCGGCGTCGGTGAGGGAAACGCCCTTGTGGCGGGCGATATACCACTCGGGGAAGAGCTGCAGCTCGCGCAGCAGCAGCGCGCGGTCGTACCCGGGCAGCACGCCGGGGCGGCTCGCGCACTGGATGGCGGCGAGCGCGCCGAGCGCGTCGGCGTAAAGGTGGGCGGCGCGATGAAGGTCGGGCGCCTGCCCTGCCGGCGTCTGCAGGGCGTTCAGGTAGGTGGTCGAGCCGAGGTCGGAGAGCAGCAGGAAGCCCTGGTCGAGGTCCTGCGCGAGCACCTCGGGCACGTGGGCGCCGGCGGCGCGGAAGTGCTCGGCCACGTGCAGCCAGGGGCGCACGTCTTCCTTCTCGGGCGGGGCGTCCATGACGATGCGCGAGCGGCTGCCGTCGGCGAAAGTGACGCGGAAGTAGCGCCGGAAGCTGGCGTCGGCCGAGGCCGGGGCGAGGTCGAAGGGCTGGCCGGGCAAGGTGGTGGCGAGCCAGGTCCTGAGTTGTTCGAGGCGATGCAAACCGGTTCTCCGCAGGCGTTCGTGTAGAATCCGCGAGTTTATCAACACGGTGGTTCGGGTGGGCAGACGCACATTGCGAACGACGGCAAAGGCTCGATCCGAATGGCTCCGAATACGCGTATTCGCCTGATTCCGCTGCTGCTGCTCTGCATGTCGGGCGCCAGCGCCGCCGGCTCGATGTCGCCCCTGCAGGTGGCTCCCGAGCTGCTGCGCGGGCCGCCCGCTGTGGTGCCTGCATCCCCGGCGGGCAGGCCGCCGCAGGCGCGTCCGCTCGCGGTGGCCGAGCCCGAGGTGACACCTGCGGCAGCAACCGCAG
>JBEOKH010000233.1:0-2666 GCA_040275625.1 Thauera sp.
AGCGCGGTGCCGTGACTTCGGCCAACACGCCGCGCCCCCCGGTCTCGGCCTACGACCCCGCCGTCGCCACCGCCCGCGACATTGCAGGCAATCCGTCGAGCGTACTGGGCAGTCTCGCCGATTATTACTCGGGTTGCACCACCGCCGAGGTCACCACGCCCGCGGGTACCACCAGCAAGGTCTGCAACCGCTACAGCGGCGTCGGCAACTACACCACCCGGCGCGATCTCACGGTCCAGGTCGAACTACTGCCCAGTTGCGCCGAAGGAACCTGGTTCGCCCATGGCCAGGTCAACCGCAACGGCATGGACTACATGATCGCCGAGGCGCAATGCCGCATCCGCGCCGACGGGTTGCAGCGTTTCCGCTTCTACGCTGCCGGCGGCATGGGCGCCTGTATCGGCTGGCAAGCGCTCGACCTGCCGACGGCGCCCGCCACCCAGGCCGCCTATGTCACCGACCTGTCGCCTCATTGGGAGGGACACTGTTGGAGCCCCTTCAAGGTTGTCATGATGCCGGGCTCGGGCTGCACCGTTGGAAGTTGCAACTACACCTTCCAGTTCGGCACGCCGGTCTATGCCTGCCCCAGCGGCACGGTGAGCGGCGATGTCTTGATGGGTTACGCAGGGTCTGCCGACCAGTGCTTCACGGTCACGCCCCCCGATGCCGATGCGGGCTGCCCGGTCGGCAGCACGACGATCTACGACGACAGCGGGATGCATTGCGCCGTACCCGCCGGGGCCGCCACCCTGGTCGGCGCCTCGGGCTGGAGCCTGCCCTTGTCGTTTGTCCAGCCGACCATGGAGCAGCACGAGACGGACGTCTGGGTCGACAGGAGCGCCGCGCTGACGGAGGGCGGCCGGTGCACCGTGACCACGGCCGACCGCTGCGTCGACGGCCCCGCCACCAAGACCATCGACGGCCGCGCCGTCACCCGCGCCTGCTGGTCCTATGAACGCACTCTAACCTGCGCCTCCGGCGCACCGGTGGACGAGTGCGCCCCACTGGCGAGCAGCGGTTGCACCCCGGCGACCAGCATCTGCAAGCAGACGAATGCCGCGACGGGCTTATGCGAGATCACCCAGGACACCTACACCTGCCCGGTCGCCGCGCAGACCGCCACCACCGCCTCGAATTGCCCCACCAACGTCTATTGCCTGGGCTCGAACTGCTTCAACACCAGCTACACCAACGACGCCGACTTCGCGCGCTCGATGTCGCTGATGGAAGCCGCGCGCGAGGCGGGCGTCTATCTCGATACCACCAACATGCAGGTGTTCAAGGGCGAGGGCAACCGGTGCCGCGACCGGCTGTTCAAAAACTGCTGCTATTCCGACTCGGCCGGCGCCGGCATGACCAACCAGAGCCTGTTCGGCACGGGCTCGCGCCTAGTCTATGACGTGCTGATGAACGCCGACAACCGCGAGTTCCTGTACCAGGGCATGCAAGCCCTATTGTTCAGCGGCGGCTTTTCCGGCAGCTTCACCACCTATGGCGTCACCGTCGCCATCAATGGCACGGCACTGCCAGCAGGCTCGGCCGTTCTCTACGCCGGCGATGGCCTGGTGATCGCCTTCGATCCCTGGTCCCTGGCGATCGCGGTGGTGATCTACATCGTCATGTCGATGTCGTCCTGCAACGAGGACGAAGGCAAGCTCGCCATGAAGGAAGGCGCCGGCCTGTGCCACACCATCGGCACCTGGTGCTCGTCGTGCATCCGCATTTTTGGCAAGTGTGTCGCCTGCATCGAGCACACCACCGGCAAGTGCTGCTTCAACAGCAAGCTCGCGCGCATCGTCAACGAGCAGGGCCGCGTCCAGGTCGGCAAAGGCTGGGGCTCCGGCAAGAACCCCGACTGCTCAGGCTTCTCCGTCGCGCAACTGCAGAGCCTGGACTTCGCGGCGATGGACCTCTCTGAATTCTATGCCTCCATCGTCCCGACGCTGCCCAGTGTCGGAGCGATCCAGGGCAGCAACGCCGCGCGCCTCACCACCTGCTACTACGGACAGGGGAAATGCCAATGAAGCTGGTCTATGCCGTTGCGCTGATCGCCGCATACGCGTTGCCCGTCTTCGCCGACGACTTGCTCCGCACGCCGGTGCCCGATGCGCGCCCGGTAATGCTAGCCGCCCTTCAGGCGAGCGGCGGGCAGGCCCACGGCGTCCTCACCGGGGAGATGGCCGATGCGATCACGCGGCGCTTCGGTGCCACCTCGCCGATCTTCATCGACGTGACGACCGAGAAGCGCTACGCCCAACCGGGTTGCAGCCGGCTGAAGGTCACGTTCTGGCAAGACGGCGTTCTCCTGCCCGGCGCATTGAGCCCGCGCCGGCAGACGATGGACTTCGGCATCAACTACTGCCTCGACGGCCGGCCGCCACAATCCCTGAAGTAGATGCCCCAAATGAAACGTTTCGCGTTCCCCATCCCCGTTCGATTGGCGCTGGCCATGCTGCTGGGCGCCGGCGCCGCAGCGGCCCAGGACACCCAAGGTACCGTTTCGCGCTACTGGTCCGACCGTTGGCGCGGCTGGCATTTCTACGAGGATCCCATGCCCGAGGAACGGGACCGTCCGCCACTGCCGGGCAAGGTGGTACCCGCGGCACCACCGGCTCTGCCCTCGAAAGCCCCGGAATTGGTCGAGTTCGAACGCCTGCAGAAGACGC
>JBEOKH010000234.1:0-14095 GCA_040275625.1 Thauera sp.
CCGCCGATCGGCGCGCACGCCTCGTCCGCGGGCGCCCCCTCGCCTCGCACCCGCTCTCCCGTCACCGACTCTCTCGTCACCAGCTCTCCGGGTCCCGCCGCCTCTGCCGCCGGCGCAGTCCGCGGCGGACGCACGCGCGCAATCCCCCACGCCGCCGCCAACCCCGCCGTCAGGAACCCCGCCGACACCAGCAGCAGCGCCGGCGTGCCCAGCGGCGCTGCCAGTTGCGAGGCCAGCCAAGGCCCGGCGATCGCCCCCAGCGTGCCGCCGACCGCGATCAGGCCGAAGAAGCGTTTGCCCTGCTCAAGCGCGAAGCGGTCGGCCATCAGCGCCCAGAACACCATGGTGGCGAACAGGTTGAAGACGCTGAACCACACATAGAACACCTGCCCGCTGACCACGCCCACCGCCTCGGGCGTCCATACCAGCAGCAGGAAGAAACCCACCAGGCTGCAGGCGAAAAACGCGTAGGTCGCCGAGATGAACTGCAGCCGCGGCAGCCGGCTGACCAACCAGCCGAACAGCGGATTGACCAGCAGCGCGACCAGCGCCGTGCCCATGAACAGCCAGCGCACCGCGTCGATGCCGCCGCGCAGCCCGAGCGCCTCGCGCGCCGGGCGCAGGATCATCAGCGCCACCAGCACGCAGAAGAAGAAGGCCACCGCCAGGCACACCGGCAGCACTTCGTCGCGGCGAACATCGAACAGGCGCTGCAGCCAGGTCTTCAAGTTCAAGAACCTCCTGCGAGGAAGCGTTGAGGTCAGGAAAATCGCTCGCTGCGGGACTGGACTCCCGTTCGCGCGCCAAGTTCGCCAGCCCACCGCGCGCGCTTATGGCGATGCTGGCCTGGGAGGCGCCCTGAGCGCGAATGCGGCGGACACACCCGGCGCATGACGGCAGCGCGCGCTGAAAACAAACCGCCCACACCGCGCCGTCGCGCGGTATGGGCGGGAGCGAACTGCGGCCGGAGCCCAGATCAGCGCGGGTCGAAGCGGTCCGCGTTCATCTCCTTGGTCCACGCGGCGACGAAGTCGCGCACCAACCTCTCCTGGTTGTCGTCCTGGGCATACACCTCGGCGTAGGCGCGCAGGATCGAGTTCGAGCCGAACACCAGGTCGACGCGGGTCGCCGTCCACTTCTTCGCGCCGCTCTCGCGCTCGACGATGTCGTAGCTGTTGCGCCCGGTCGGCTTCCAGCTATAGCGCATACCACCATGGTGCGCGAGGTCGTCAGCCTCGACGACGCCGACTGCCGCCGCAGCTTCAGCGAATCGCTGCCGCCCGGGCTCAAGCTGATCCAGGCGCAGGCGAAGCTTTGCGAGGGAGGGGATGGATCCGGCCCGCTTCCATCCGCCTGATCGCTCTTGAAATGCCTGATTTTCGAGTTCCTGAAGGACCAAGCGCTGCCGCGCCCACGGCCTGTCGCCGCGGCACTGCCGCGCGCAGACCGCCATCGGCGTCAAGACCACCGCGCCACCGATGCTTGCGCACCAGCGCTCGCGACGGATCTGCGCTGCGGCGTCGGATGACCTCGCACCGGCAACCCGGGGACACCACCGCCCGACAGAGAAGTTTCGTGCCCCGGCGCTGACACATCGCCCGAAAGGCGCTATTTTCCAACCCGGTTGCCGGTGCTTGCCACGTCACCGACGGATTGAAGGGTGACATCCACGCCCTTACCCCGCCCGCGACTCCCGAATCCACACCCTCTTGCCACACGCCGCTGCGCCGTGCCTCTCGATTTCGCCACCCTCGACACCCTGCGCACCCATCACCCGGCGTGGCGGCTGCTGCGCTCGGACCATGCGGCGCTGGTGGCGAGCTTCCTGCACCGCGTGTTCGTCGCCCCCAACGTGCGCGTGATGCCCGCGGCGGATCTGGCCGAGGCGCTTGAGGACGAGCTCTACGCGCTGCGCCTCACCCGCGGCGGCGATGCCTTCCCCAAGCCGGCGCTCGACTACCTCAACGACTGGGCGTCGGCAGACAAGGGCTGGCTGCGCAAATTCTACAAGCCGGGCACCGACGAAGCCCAGTTCGACCTCACCCCGGCCACCGAGAAGGCGCTCGCCTGGCTGGCACAGCTGAGCGAGCGCCAGTTCGTCGGCACCGAGTCGCGCCTGCTCACCCTGTTCGAGCTGCTCAAGCAGATGAGCGCGGGCAGCGAGGCCGACCCCGCCAAGCGCATCGCCGAGCTGCAGCGCAGGCGCGACGAGATCGACGCCGAGATCGCGCGCGTGCTTGCCGGCGACATCGAGCTGCTCGACGACACCGCGCTGAAGGACCGCTTCCAGCAGTTCATGCAGGGCGCGCGTGAGCTGCTCGCCGACTTCCGCGAGGTCGAATACAACTTCCGCCAGCTCGACCGCCGGGTGCGCGAGCGCATCGCGCTGTGGGAAGGCAGCAAGGGCGAGCTGCTCGAACAGATCATGGGCGAGCGCGACGCGATCGGCGACTCCGACCAGGGGCGCAGCTTCCGCGCGTTCTGGGATTTCCTGCTCTCGAGCCGCCGCCAGGAAGAGCTCACCACCCTGCTCGACCAGGTGCTGGCGCTGCCGGCGGTGGCCGACCTCGAGCCGGATGCACGCACCCGGCGCGTGCATTACGACTGGCTGGAGGCCGGCGAGCACACCCAGCGCACGGTGGCGCAACTGTCGCAGCAGCTGCGCCGCTTTCTCGACGACCAGGCCTGGCTGGAGAATCGCCGCATCATGGATCTGCTGCACGGCATCGAGAGCAAGGCGCTCGCCGTGCGTGCCACGCCCCCCGCGGACACGGTCACCGAGGTCGCGCTGCCCGCCATCGCCATCGAGCTGCCAATGGAGCGCCCGCTGTTCACCCCGGCAATCAGGCCGGTGATCGCCGACCTGCAGGTGGAAGCCGGCGCCGAGGACGTCGACCCGAGCGCGCTTTTCGAGCAGGTCACGGTGGACAAGGCGCGCCTCGCCCGCCACATCCGTCACGCCCTGCAGGACCGCGCCCAGGTCACCCTGGGCGCACTAGTCGCCGCGCAGCCGCTGCAGCAGGGCCTGGCCGAGCTGGTCGCCTACCTGCAGCTCGGCAGCGAGGCCTTCACCACCACCGTCGACGAAGACAGCCCCGAGCCGATCACCTGGCAGGCGCTCGCCGCCGACGGCAGCACGGTCACCCGCAAGGCCCAGCTGCCGCGCATCCTCTTCATGCGCTGAACCTCGTCCCCAGAATGCCCCCTCACACGCCCCCCGCCCGCATGGAAGACGACGACCTCGACCCGAACACGGGTGCGCCCCCGGCTCCCGCCCCGGCGCCGGACCTGTCGGTGCTGCTCATTGGCCTGCTCAAGGGCGTGCTCTATCGCGAAAGCGACGAGCGCCAGTGGAGCACCCTGCTCGGACTGCAGGCGCGCGTGCGCGAATACGTCGCCGTGCTCAACCTTGAGCTGGTGCTGGACGAGGCCGAGGGCTACGCCTTCCTGCGCGGTCGCCCCGAGCCCGCCGAAGACGACCCTGCGCCCCGCCTGCCGCGCCTGGTCGCGCGCCGGCCGCTGTCCTATCCGGTGAGCCTGGTGCTCGCCCTGCTGCGCAAGAAGCTCGCCGAGTTCGACGCGGGTGGTGGTGACACCCGCCTGGTGCTCGGGCGCGACGACATCGTCGAGCTGGTGCGCGTGTTCCTGCCCGAGGGCCCCAACGAGGCGCGCCTGATCGACCAGATCGACGCCACGATCAACAAGGTCGTCGAGCTCGGCTTCCTCGCCCGCCTCAAGTCCGCCACCGCCGCCAGCGCCACGACCCCGCCCAGCTACGAGGTGCGCCGCATCCTCAAGGCCTTCGTCGATGCGCAGTGGCTCGCCGACTTCGACGCCCGCCTCGCCGGCTACCGGGCCGCACTCGCCGCCGGCAAGGAGAACCCGTCCGATGAACCCTGAAACCGTCGAGCCCCCTGTAGGAGCGGCGGCAGCCGCGAACAACAGCCCTGACGCACCGCACCCCGCCGCCCCTCCCGCCGCCACTGCCGCAGGAAGGGCCGCTGCGCACCACAGGTGTCTCGCATGACCGACCCCCAATCCCTCGGCCTCGACTTCGTCGCCGACGACACGCTGTCGGGCTTCCGCCTGCAGCGCCTCGAGGTGCTCAACTGGGGCACCTTCGACCGCCACGTGTGGACGCTGCAGCTCGATGGCCGCAACGGGTTGCTGACCGGCGACATCGGCTCGGGCAAGTCCACCCTGGTGGACGCGGTCACCACCCTGCTGGTGCCCGCCCACCGCATCGCCTACAACAAGGCCGCCGGCGCCGACAACCGCGAGCGCACGCTGCGCTCCTACGTGCTTGGACACTACAAGTCCGAGCGCAACGAGGTCACCGGCGCGGCGCGCCCGCTCGGTCTGCGCGACCCCGGCAGCTACTCGGTGATCCTCGGCGTGTTCCACAACGCCGGTTACGACCAGACCGTGAGCCTGGCCCAGGTGTTCTGGTTCAAGGATGCCCAGGGTCAGCCGGCGCGCCTGTATGTCGGCGCCGAGCGCGCGCTGTCGATCGCGCACGACTTCTCCGCCTTCGGCCCCGACATCGTGCAGTTGCGCAAGCGCCTGCGCAGCGCCGGCGCCGACGTGCAGGACAGCTTCCCGCCCTACGCCGCGTGGTTCCGCCGCCGCTTCGGCATCGACAACGACCAGGCCCTGGAGCTGTTCCACCAGACGGTGTCGATGAAGTCGGTGGGCAACCTCACCGACTTCGTGCGCAACCACATGCTCGAGCCCTTCGAGGTCGGCCCGCGCATCCAGGCCCTGATCGGCCACTTCGACGACCTCAACCGCGCCCACCAGGCGGTGCTCAAGGCCCAGCAGCAGGTCGCGATGCTCACCCCCCTGGTCGCCGACTGCGAGCGCCATGATGTGCTGGCCGCCGAGATCGACGCCCTGCGCCGCTGCCGCGAGGCGCTGCAGGCGCACTTCGCCGGCCTCAAGCTCGGCCTGCTCGAGCGCCGCCTGGCGCTCGCCGCCGACGAATGGGCACGCCTCGATGCGCAGGTCAGGCGCCTGGACGACGTGCGCACGGAGCAGGGCACCCGCAGCGACGCACTCAAGCAGGCGATCAACGCCAACGGCGGCGACCGCCTCGAACGCCTCGCCGCCGACATCCGCAAGAAGGAACAGGTGCGCGACGCACGCCTGGCCAAGGCGCGCCGCTACGGCGAACTCGCCGCCGTGCTCGGCGCCACCGCCGCCGCGGACGAACAGGCCTTCGCCAGCCAGCGCCTGCACTTCGGCAGCGGGCGCGAGGACGCGCGCAACCGCGACGCCGAGCTGCAGAACGCGCTCACCGAGCACGCCGTCACCCTGCGCCAGGGCAAGCTCGAGCACGACCAGCTCAGCGCCGAGATCGACAGCCTCAGGCGCCGGCGCAGCAACATCGACGACCGCCAGATCCAGATCCGCGCCGCGCTGTGTGACGCGCTCGGCATCGATGTCGACGACATGCCCTTCGCCGGCGAGCTGATCCAGGTGCGCGAGGACGAGCGCGACTGGGAAGGCGCCGCCGAGCGCCTGCTGCGCGGCCTCGGCCTCGCCCTGCTGGTGCCGGATGCGCACTACAAGGCGGTGGCCGAATGGGTGGACGGCAACCACCTGCGCGGCCGCCTGGTGTATTTCCACGTCCGCGCGCGGCGCGCCGGCGAGCTGCCCGCGCTGCATCCCGACTCGCTGGTGCGCAAGCTCGCGCTCAAGCCCGACACCCCGCACTACGACTGGCTCGAGCGTGAGCTCGCCCATCGCTTCGACGTCGCCTGCTGCGCAACCCAGGAGCAGTTCCGCCGCGAGACGCGCGCGATCACCCGCGCCGGCCAGATCAAGGACCCCAGCGGTCGCCACGAGAAGGATGACCGCCACGCCATCGCCGACCGCAGCCGCTACGTGCTCGGCTGGAGCAACACCGCCAAGATCGAGGCCTTCGAAGCCCGGCGCCGCCGGCTCGAAGCGCAGCTCGGCGAGGTCGCCAGCCAGATCAGCCGCATCGGCGATGAACGCCGCGCGCTTGCCCGCCGCCTCGACGCGCTCATCCGGCTGGAAGAATTCACCGCCTTCGACGAGCTCGACTGGCGCAGCGTCGCCAGCGAGGTCGCCGCGCTCGAGGACGAGCGCCAGGCGCTCGAGCGCGCCTCGGACGTGCTCAAACAGCTCAACGAGCAGTTGCAGGCGCTGCAGCAGGCCGTGCGCGACACCGAGGCCGAGCTCAACGGCGCCCGCGACAAGCGCGCCCGGGTCGAGCAGCGCCAGGCCGACGCCGAGGCCCTGCGCCAGACGACGCTCGCCATCGCGCAGCAGACCCCGGTCGATGCCGCGCTCGCCGGCCGGCTCGAAACCCTGTGCGCCGAGGTCCTCGGCGAGCACCAGCTCAGCGTGGAGTCCTGCGACAACCGTGAGCAGGAAGTGCGTAACACGCTGCAGTCGCGCATCGACGCCGAGACCCACAAGCTGGCACGTCTCGCCGAGAAGATCATCAAGGCGATGTCCGCCTTCAGCCAGCAGTTCCCGCTCGAGACCGCCGAGATCGACGCCAGCCTGGAGGCGGCCTTCGAGTACGGGAACCTGCTCACCCAGTTGAACCGCGACGACCTGCCGCGCTTTCTTGCGCGCTTCAAGGAGCTGCTCAACGTCAACACCATCAACGAGATCGCCAACTTCAACGCCCAGCTCGCGCGCGAGCGCGAGACCATCAAGGAGCGCATCGCCCACATCAACAGGTCGCTCGGCGAGATCGACTACAACCCCGGGCGCTACATCGTGCTCGAATCGCAGGCCAGCCCCGACGCCGAGATCCGCGACTTCCAGCAGGAGCTGCGCGCGTGCACCGAGGGCGCGCTCACCGGGGACGCGGAAGGCGAGGGCGAGCAGTACTCGGAGGCGCGCTTCGGTCGCGTCAAGGCCATCATCGACCGCTTCCGCGGCCGTGAGGGCCTCTCTGAGCAGGACCGCCGGTGGACCGCCAAGGTCACCGACGTGCGCAACTGGTTCCTGTTCGCCGCCAGCGAGCGCTGGCGCGAGGACGACAGCGAGCACGAGCACTATTCGGATTCGGGTGGCAAGTCGGGCGGGCAGAAGGAGAAGCTCGCCTACACCATCCTCGCCGCCAGCCTGGCCTACCAGTTCGGCCTCGAGTGGGGCGCGGTGCGCTCGCGCTCGTTCCGCTTCGTCGTCATCGACGAGGCCTTCGGCCGCGGCTCGGACGAATCCGCGCAGTACGGGCTGCGCCTGTTCGAGCAGCTCAACCTGCAACTGCTGATCGTCACCCCGCTGCAGAAGATCCACATCATCGAGCCCTTCGTCGCCAGCGTCGGCTTCGTGCACAACGAAGGCGGCCGCGCCTCCAGGCTGCGCAACCTGTCGATCGAGGAATACCGCGCGCACAAGGCGGCGCAGGCGGCTCAGGCATCGATGACGGCGCCCGGCAGCGCGGGCGGCGCATCATGAACTGGACCAGCGCACAGGACCTGAAGGCGCAACTCACGCGCCTGTGGGAGCGCGGGGATCTGCTGCGCGAAGGCGTGGGCGAAGCGGCCGGGGCAGCACAGCCGCACCACCCTGCCCGCGATCGGCTCGGCGCACTGCAAGCCGAGGCGCACGACGACCTGGCGGGCGCACCACGGGCAGCGCACCAAGTCACCGCCAGCCGCTTCCCGCTCCGACTGACACTGAAGACGCCGGGCTCCGACGACATCACCCGTCGCTTCGATGCAGTGCGCACCTGGGTGGCCGAGCTGTCCGCGACGCCCCGCCTGCGGCTCGAGTGGCAGGAAGTCCGCCACCGCGTGCAGGGCAGCCAGCGCCTGCCGGCGAGCGCCTGGGTCGACAGCCTCGACGACGCGCTGGCGTGGCTCGGCAAGCGCCAGGAGGACAGCCGCTTTCGCGCGCTGTACGCCACCACCGCCGTGCGCCAGCCGCGCTTGCTGCCCTGGCTGGAGAAGCGCCCGCTGCGCGCGCTCGAGCTCACCGACGACTGGCCGCGCCTGCTCGATGTGGTGGCCTGGCTGCAGGCCCACCCGCGCCCCGGCCTCTACCTGCGCCAGGTCGACCTGCCCGGCGTGCACACCAAATTCATCGAGTCGCAGCGCAGCGTGCTCGCCGAGCTGCTCGACCTCGCCCTGCCCCTGGAGGCGATCGATGCCGGTCGCAGCGGCGCGCAGCAGTTCGCCGCGCGCTACGGCTTCCTCGACAAACCGGCGCACCTCCGCTTTCGCGTGCTCGATCCTGCGCTGCCCCTGCTGGCGGGCGCAGCCTGCCCCGACCTCGCGCTCGACGCCGACAGCTTCGCCCGCCTGCGGATCGACGTGGCGCGGGTGTTCATCACGGAGAACGAAACCAACTTTCTTGCCTTTCCCCGGGTCGACAAGGCGATCGTGATCTTCGGCGCCGGCTACGGCTGGGATGCGCTCGCGCGCAGCGCCTGGCTGCAGCAGTGCCCGATCCATTACTGGGGCGACATCGACACCAACGGCTTGGCCATCCTCGCCCAGTTGCGCGCCCGCTTTGCCCACGTCGAATCCTTGCTGATGGACCACGCCACCCTGCACGCGCACGAACGCCTGTGGGGCAGGGAAGACAGCCCGCGCGCGGCCGACACCACCCGCCTCACCGCGGATGAACGCCGGCTGTACGAAGACCTGCGCGATCACCGCATCCGCCCCGGGCTGCGCCTGGAGCAGGAATATGTCGGCTTCGGCTGGCTGGAAGAGCGCTTGAAGACGATCCGGGCGATGGATGATCACCGATCCGGTGCGAGCTGAGCTCCCGGCCCGTGGCCGCTGATCTCGGGGCCGTTCGAGGCGGCAGCTCATGACAAAAGATCGCGGCCCCCCCCGCTCCCGCAGGAGCACCGACACGGTCGGAGGTCCTGCAGGAGCGGCGGAAGCCGCGATTCTTTCCTGGCCCACACCGCGCGCAAGCACCGTGTGGGTGGGTCTGCCTTCCGGCGCTGGCGCCGCTCAGCGCAGCTCGAAGCGGTCCGCGTTCATCACCTTGGTCCACGCGGCGACGAAGTCGCGCACGAACTTCTCCTGGTTGTCGTCCTGGGCATACACCTCGGCATACGCGCGCAGGATCGAGTTGGAGCCGAACACCAGATCGACGCGGGTCGCGGCCCACCGGGTGGCACCGGACTTGCGATCGACGATGGCGTAGCTGTTGCGCCCGGTGGGCTTCCAGCTATAGCGCATGTCGGTGAGATTGACGAAGAAGTCGTTGGTGAGCGCGCCGACGCGATCGGTGAACACGCCGTGCTTGCTGCCGCCGTGGTTGGTGCCGAGCACGCGCAGGCCGCCGATCAGAACGGTCATCTCGGGCGCGGTGAGGCCGAGCAGCTGGGCGCGATCGAGCAGCATCTCCTCGGGCTGCACCACGTAGTCCTTCTTCTGCCAGTTGCGGAAGCCGTCATGCACCGGCTCCAGCACCTCGAAGGATTCGACGTCGGTCTGGGCCTGGCTGGCATCGCCGCGGCCGGGGGCGAAGGGCACGTCCACATTGAAGCCGGCGGCCTTGATCGCCTGCTCCAGGCCGACGTTGCCGCCCAGCACGATCACGTCCGCGACGCTGGCACCGGTCTCGGCGGCGATCTTCCCGTACGCCGCCAGCACCTTCGCCAGGCGCGCCGGCTCGTTGCCTTCCCAGTCCTTCTGCGGGGCGAGGCGGATGCGCGCGCCGTTGGCGCCGCCGCGGTAGTCCGAGCCGCGGAAGGTGCGCGCGCTGTCCCACGCGGTGGCGACCATGTCGCCGACCGACAGGCCGGCGGCGGCGATCTTCGCCTTCACCGCGGCGACGTCGTAGTTCGTGCTGCCGGCGGGCACCGGGTCCTGCCAGATCAGGTCCTCAGAAGGCACGTCGGGGCCGATGTAGCGCGCCTTCGGGCCCATGTCGCGGTGGGTGAGCTTGAACCAGGCGCGCGCGAAGACCTCCTCGAAGTAGGCCTGGTCGTTGCGGAAACGCTCGGCGATCTTGCGGTAGGCAGGGTCGAAGCGCAGCGCCATGTCGGCGTCGGTCATCATCGGCTTGCGGCGGATCGACGGGTCTTCCACGTCCACCGGCATGTCTTCCTCGGTGATGTTCAGCGGCTCCCACTGCCAGGCACCGGCCGGCGACTTCTGCAGCCACCAGTCGTGCTTGAACAGCATGTCGAAGTAGCCGTTGTCCCACTGGGTGGGCTGCGAGGTCCACGCGCCCTCGATGCCGCTGGTCACGGTGTCGCGACCGATGCCGCGGGTGGTGTGGTTCATCCAGCCGAAGCCTTGCTCCTCGAGGTCGGCGCCTTCGGGCGCCGGGCCGAGCAGGGCGGCGCTGCCGTTGCCGTGCGCCTTGCCGACGGTATGGCCGCCAGCGGTGAGGGCCACAGTTTCTTCATCGTTCATCGCCATGCGGGCGAAGGTCACGCGCATGTCGTGGGCGGTCTTGAGCGGGTCGGGCTTGCCGTCGACGCCCTCGGGGTTCACATAGATCAGGCCCATCATCACCGCGGCGAGCGGGTTCTCCAGGTCGCGCTGGCCGGAGTAGCGCGAACCCTCGCTGCCGCTGGGGGCGAGCCACTCCTTCTCGGAGCCCCAGTAGATGTCCTTCTCGGGATGCCAGATGTCCTCGCGGCCGAAGGCGAAGCCGAAGGTCCTGAAGCCCATCGACTCGTAGGCCATGTTGCCGGCGAGGATGATGAGGTCGGCCCAGCTGATCTTGTTGCCGTACTTGCGCTTGATCGGCCACAGCAGGCGGCGCGCCTTGTCGAGGTTGCCGTTGTCGGGCCAGGAGTTGAGCGGGGCGAAGCGCTGGTTGCCGGTGCCGGCGCCACCGCGACCGTCGGCGATGCGGTAGGTGCCCGCGGCGTGCCAGGCCATGCGGATCATCAGGCCGCCGTAGTGGCCCCAGTCGGCCGGCCACCAGCCCTGGCTGTCGGTCATCAGCGCCTTGAGGTCAGTCTTGAGCGCGTCGACGTCGAGCTTCTTCAGCTCCTCGCGGTAGTCGAAGTCGGGGCCGAGCGGATTGGTCTTGCGGTCGTGCTGGTGGAGGATGTCCAGGTTCAGCGCCTTCGGCCACCAGGCCATCGCCGAGTCCTTGGCGGAGGTATTGCCGCCATGCATCACCGGGCACTTGCCCGCCGTATTCGTACCGTTCTCGCTCATGTCGTTCTCCTTGTCTGCCTGCGTTGAATGATGATCGCGGCGGGCGGTCACGCCTCGCCAGGGCTCACTTCCGGAGCCTCGCCCACAACGACGAGCGGCGCCCCGCGGCGGCATAAACGATCTGCTTAAGGCTCAGACTAGCAAACATCGGGCGCGTTTGAAGCAATGAGCGTGATTGAGGAGCGCTATTCTTCTACGCTGCACTGCACAAAAAAAGCTATCCGCCCGCGTACCCAACAGCGCAGATCACGCGCTCCCCCGAGGCCCGCGCGCCTACGTAGAAACGAGCATCACCAAGGTGCGCGGGAAATGCGAGAATCGCGCCCCGCTGGCGCCTGCACGCGCGCCGCCACGTTCACGCAAACAACAAACACCATCGAGGTAACACCATGTCGAAGTACTGGGCAGGTCTGATCGTTCTTGGGCTCGCAAGCGCAACGCCGGCAATCGCCGGCGGCCAGGCCGATGCGAAGGGATTCGTCGAAGACAGCACGCTGGACGTGCTGCTGCGCAACGCCTACATCAGCCGTGATTACAAGCAGGGCCGCCAGGACAAGGCCGAGTGGGGCCAGGGCGTGATCGCCAACTTCGCGTCGGGCTTCACCCAGGGCACGGTCGGTTTCGGCGTCGACGCCTTCGCCGCCTATGCGTTGCGACTGGACGGCGGACGCGGGAAGGCCGGCGCCGGCGGCATCGACTTCTTCTACCAGGACCCGACCACCAGGGAGGTGGAACGGGATGTGGCCAAGTTCGGCGCCTCGCTCAAAGCCCGTCTCTCCAACACCGTGCTCGCCTACGGCGACCTGCGCCCCAACCTGCCGGTGCTGAGCCACGACAGCTCGCGCCTGCTGCCCGAGAGTTTCACCGGCACCATGCTGACCTCGAGCGAGATCGAGGGCCTGGAATTCACCGCTGGAACCTTCCACGCCCAGTCGCGCAAGAGCGACGAGGGTCGCGACAGCGGTGGCCTCAAGGGCATCGACGTGATTGGCGCCAGCTACAAGTTCAACGACGCGATCAGCGCCGCGCTCTACGCTTCAGACGTCGACAATGTCGTGCGCACGAACGCTTACGAGCGCCAGTACGCCAACCTCAACTACGTGATGCCGATCGCCAGCAACTCGCTGACCTTCGATTTCAACGGCTATCGCACCGAGTACGACGTCTCCAGCGACGAGAACCGCATCTGGAGCCTGGCCTCGACCTACGCCACCGGCCCGCACGCCTTCATCCTCGCCTACCAGCGCAGCAGCGGCGATGTCGGCTTCGACTACGGCTTCTATCAGGACGCGGGCGGCGCCGGTGACGGCGGCGGCTCGATCTGGCTGGCCAACTCCTACTGGTCCGACTTCAACGCCAAGGACGAGCAGTCCTGGCAAGTGGCTTACTCGGTGGACTTCGCCCAGTACGGCCTGCCCGGTCTCACCTACCGCATCGCCTACGTGCGCGGCGATGACATCGATGTCGGCGCCACCACCGACGGCAAGGAGCACGAGCTGTTCAACATGCTGTCGTACAAGGTGCAGAGCGGTCCCGCCAAGGACCTGAACGTCCGCCTGCGTGCTTCCACGCTGCGCGTCTCCGATAACGCCCGCGCCTACAACACCAGCGGCAACGAAGTCCGCGTCTTCATCGACTACCCGTTCGACGTGTTCTGATCGGCGCGACATGCGCCGGATCTGGCGTCCTCGCCGGTCCGGTGCGCACCAACGACAACGGGAGCCCAGGCTCCCGTTGTCGTTGGCGGATTTTCACAACCCCGGATCAGCCCTTGCGCCGACGGCCTGCCGCCAGCCCGAGGAGCCCCAGACCGAGCAGGGCGAGCGAAGCCGGCTCGGGCACGCCGGTCGACACACAACCGGGCGCGGTCGGATTCGCAGTGCAGAACTCGACCGCGGTCCCTTGCACACCGACCGTGAAACCGTTCCAGAATTCGTTGCTGAGACTGCGCCAGTTCACGGTGTCGAAGGTCCCCCTGAACTGCAGCGTGCCATGCGGCTCGCCGGTGCCGAGCAACTGATACTCGGTCTGACCGTTGACCGTCACGACCTGCTTGTACGACGTCCCGCACCCCCAGTAGCCGCAGGCATTGCCGTCGGAGGCTGCCCCGAAGCTGAGAATGTCGAAGTCCTGGTCGAAGCCGTAGCCGTTGCCATTGAGGCTCACGTAGGCGAACACCGGATTCGCGATCGCCTGCGAGAAGCTCAGCGTCTGCGTGCCGGCGTACTGCAGCGCAATGATGTCGGTCGCGGCCGGCCGGTTGTCGACCGCGCTGCTCGTGAACGGCGAAGTGCCGGCGGGCCCGTCGGTGCCGTTGCTGTAGTAATAGGCGCCTCCGCTCGGTTGATAAAAGCCGATCCCCTGCGGGTTCGTGTAGGTCACGGTGACCGTCGAGTTCGACGTCGTGAGCGTGCCGGTGCCCTTGAAGCCGTTGCCGGGATCCTGGTCGGTGCCGGTCCAGTCGGTCCAGTAGATCTGCGCCGCGGAGGCCCCGCCTGCGCTCAACGCCAACGCGAGCGCAACAGCCTTGTACATCATCAATTTTTTCGTGTTCACGTTTGTCTCCCCCCGAATTACGCATCAGCCTGCAGTTGTAACGATCAAAGCGATATTCGTGCCACACCTCGCATGAACGGCTTAAACTACATAAAAACAGCAAGTTGAAAAACTCTCGCAGCGCGCCCTCGGGGTCGGCAGCGCAAACATGTAAAAATTTCCGACATCGATGCGCCCGACCGGCCGAGTCACGCCCATCCACCACGCCACCCCGAATTCCGCCATGCCCCCGCTGCCCTGTCCGCCCATCGTCTTCGCCGACGACTTCCTGCTCGTCGTCGACAAACCCGCCGGCCTGCGCTCCGTTCGCGCCGGCGGCGAGGGCCGGCAGGATTGCCTGGCGGCACGGGTGCAGGCGGCATGGCCGGACGCGCTGATCGTGCACCGCCTCGACGCCGCCACCTCGGGCC
>JBEOKH010000235.1:0-9165 GCA_040275625.1 Thauera sp.
GCGGCGGCGGTCGGCAGCTCGCCGGGCGCGCTCGGCGGCATGCGGGTGCTGTTCCACGTCCGCGACGTGCTCGGCTACCTCGGCATGCAGGTGATCCCGCAGCAGCTCGCGGTGGGCAAGGCGGGCGAGGCGGTGGGTGACGATGACCGTCTGCGCGACGCCGCGCAGCAGGAGATGCTCGACAAGCTGGCGGCGGCGCTGGTGGATACGGCGCGCAGGCTGAGGGCCTGAGCGCGTCGTCGCGGCCCCGGCAGCGCGCGGGGCGTGGTGTGATGTGGCGCTGTTGCGGTCGGCGTCCTGCCCGGCGCGCCGCAATCAGTGCGCCGCGTCGGGTGATGGTGCGCGCTGCATCGACTGCTGGAGCACACGTGCCTGCGATCGCGCCTGCTGGAACACCTGTTCGGCCTCGGCGGCATCGAAATCGCTCGCGTAGCGCTTCTTGACGCCCTGTTCGTTGAGCAGCAGATGAACCGCGGGCTGCACGCCGCGCTCGGCCAGGCTGCTGCGCGTGCATTCGAGCGCGCAGCCGTCGAGGGCGAGGATTGGGCGGCCCGAGCGGGCGATCTTCACCAGCTTGGGCACGTTGCCGCCGACGCCGGCGATGCACGACATCTCGGCCTCGCCTTCGCGGTCGAGGCGCAGCGCCACATGGTTGGCCATCTGCGCGGCGCTCGAGCAGCCGGAGCAGGAATAGACGAGCGGCAGGTTCTTTTTGCGGCCGGCCATGGCGGGATCCTCGACGGGGCGTTGTGTTCGGGCAAACAGTCTACTACGGCACCGGCACCGGCTGCGGCTGGGACGCCGTGCGCCACTTCGAGTACGCATAATTTGCGAGCCCTGCCTGGATGCCTGGATTTGTGGCGCCCGAGGACCGGGGCGGGGCGGTGACTGCTTACAATCTCGCCATGAACCCGTCGAATCTTCCTGACTCAGGCGCACCACGGCGCCGCCTGTACCGTGGCGACGATCCCGCACGAGCGCAGAACATCGCCGAGCTGCGCGCGATGGCGGCGCGGCGATTGCCGAATTTCTGCCTCGAATATCTCGAAGGCGGTGCCGACGACGAGCTCGCGCTGGCGCGCAACCGGCGCGCGCTCGACGACATCCTGCTGCTGCCGCGCACCCTGGTGGACGTGTCGCAGCGCGACCTGTCGGTGCCGCTGTTCGGCGCGGACAGCGCGCTGCCGGCGGTGATCGCGCCCACCGGCTTCAACGGCCTGCTCACCCACGACGGCGACCGCGTGCTCGCCGAGGCGGCGCTTGCGGCCGGCATCCCGTTCTGCCAGAGCATGGTGTCCACGGTGGCGCTGGAGGAGATTGCCGCCACCGGCGTGCGCCACTGGATGCAGATCTACCCGTTCAAGGATCGCGACAACCTCGCCGCGATCGTCAGGCGCGCCGAGCAGGCCGGTTCGGAAGCGATCGTGCTCACCACTGACGCCTCGGTGTTCGGCAACCGCGAGTGGGACCGGCGCAACTATCTCGCGCCGATGAAGCTCACGCCACGCAACCTGATCGACGTCGGCCTGCACCCGCGCTGGATCCTGGATGTGCTGGTGCCGCACGGCATGCCGCGCTTTCGCAACCTGGGGGACTTCCTGCCGCCGGGCATGGACAGCGCGAAGAACGCCGCCGCCTTCCTCGCTGCACAGATGGACACTTCGCTGGGCTGGGACGATGTGCGCAGCTTGCGCGCCCTGTGGCCGCGCAAGCTGCTGGTCAAGGGCGTGCTGCTGCCGGAGGACGCGGTGCGGGCCCGGGAAGCGGGCGCCGACGGCGTGGTGGTGAGCAACCACGGTGGCCGCCAGCTCGATAACGCACCGGCGCCGATCGAGACCCTGGCCGCGGTGCGCGCGGCGGTGGGGGCGGAGATGACGGTGATCGTCGACAGCGGCTTTCGGCGCGGCAGCGACTTCGTCAAGGCGCGCGCGCTCGGCGCCGACGCGGCGATGTCGGGGCGCGCCACGCTTTACGGCCTGGCGGCGGCCGGCGCCCTGGGCGCGGTGCGTGCCCTGGAGATCCTGCGCAGCGAGATGGCGCGCACGCTCGGGCTGATCGGCTGCGCGCAGATGCGCGCGGTGGATGGGCGCTTCGTCGGCCGCGGCTGAAGGGGCGATCTTTCAGGGAGCCCGTTTAGTTGGGAAAAGTGGCTCGCACGGGGCCCGCGCCCCGCAGCAGCAGGTGTGGGGCTCAGACGCCCCAGACGACCGGCGTTTCCTCGCGCAGCGACTCTTCCATCATGTTCAGCAAGGGCCAGGCGCGCTGGGCAAGCCCGACCGGGGCCGCCATCCCGGTGTGGCCGGCTTCCTTGTCCGCGGCTTCGTCGGCCTCGCTGCGCCGCCGCTCGAGTTCGGCCTGGCGGGCGCGGTCTTCCTCGATTGCGGCCTTGAGGCGGGCGATCGCCTCGGGCAGCTGCTGGGCGGTGATGATGCCCTGGGCCCCGTGTGGGTCCTTGCCCAGGATCGCGATCAGCTTCTTGGCAGCGTCGCCGAGCATGATGACGTCGGCGCTGGCGTGGGACTTGAAGGTGACGAGCATGGCGATGACTCCTGTGGTTACAGACCCTTGACTGCGTAAATGCCCGGCGCGTTGCGCCAGTAGCCCTTGTAGTCCATGCCGCAGCCGAAGAGGAAACGGTCGGCGATGTCGAGCCCGGAGAAGTCAGCTCGCATGCCGGCTGCGGCCTTGCGATCGTGCAGTTTGTGTACCAGCACCGCGGACAGCACTTCGGCGGCACCTTCTTCGTGCAGGTGCTCGATGATCGCCTTGAGCGTGTGGCCCTCGTCGAGGATGTCATCGAGCACCAGCACGGTGCGCCCGCGCAGGTCCTGGGTCGGGCGCACGCGCCAGTCGAGCAGCGTGCCCTGCAGCGCATGGCCGTAGCGGCTGGCGTGCAGGTAGGCGAGCTCGAGCGGGAAGGGCAGGCGCGGCAGAATGCGGCCGGCAAGGATGAGGCCGCCGTTCATCACCGCATACACCAGCGGGTTGGCGTCGGCGAGGCGGGCGGTGATCTCGGCCGCCATGCGGTCGAGCGCGGCCTCCACGGTGGCGGCATCGGCGAGGCAGTCGGCCTCATCACGGGCGAGCTTGATTTCTTCCAGATTCGGCGACATGTCGATGAGCTGCGGGCGTGGGCCCGGGGCGGATGCGGACCCCGCATTCTAACGCCGATCCCGCCGCGTGGCCGGTGTGCCCGGTCGGCGCGAAAACCCGGCAGGCGAGGTGTTCGCCATGCCGTCGATGCTGCGATGCCGCACGCTGCGGTTTGTGCGCTTGTGCGCGGACCGGCGGCGCGGTAAAAGAGTCGGGTCTTCGTCCTGCCGCCCGGAATCCGCCATGCCCATCCACGAAATCCGCCACCCGCTCGTGCGCCACAAGATCGGCCTGATGCGCGAGGGCGACATCAGCACCAAAAAATTCCGCGAGCTCACCGCCGAGATCGCCCGCCTGCTGGCCTACGAGGCGTGCCAGGACTTTCCGCTCGAGACGGTCGAGATCCAGGGTTGGGCGGGGCCGGTGCAGATCGAGCAGATCAAGGGCAAGAAGGTCACCGTGGTGCCGATCCTGCGTGCCGGGCTGGGCATGCTCGACGGCGTGCTCGACATGATGCCGAGCGCCAAGGTCAGCGTGGTCGGGATCGCGCGCGACGAGGAGACCCTGCAGCCGGTGCCTTATTTCGAGAAGTTCGTCGGCCAGCTCGATGCACGCATGGCCTTGATCATCGACCCGATGCTCGCCACCGGCGGCTCCATGGTCGCCACCGTCGACATGTTGAAGCGCAAGGGCTGCACGCACGTGCGCGCGCTGGTGCTGGTGGCGGCGCCGGAGGGCATTGCGCTGATGAACGAGAAACATCCCGACGTCGACATCTACACCGCCAGCATCGACAGCCACCTCAATGAGCATGGCTACATCATCCCCGGGCTGGGCGACGCCGGCGACAAGATTTTCGGTACCCGTCACAACTGATCCTGCGGCGACGGCGGGCGATGGTCCGCCGCGTCATCACGGCTTCATCGATAACGCCAGCCATGCCGGCTGCGCCGCACCCCGGCCGCGTGCGCCCGGCGGAGAACCCTCATGCGTGAAATTCCCATTCAGTCCGCCGAGCCGCTGTGGCGGCAGGCGATCTCCGGCGCCCAGATCCTGTTTGTTGCCTTTGGCGCGCTGGTGCTGGTGCCGCTGCTTACCGGGCTGAACCCCTCGCTCGCGCTGCTCGGCGCCGGCGTGGGCACGCTGCTGTTCCAGCTCATCACCGGGCGTCAGGTGCCGATCTTCCTCGGCTCGAGCTTCGCCTTCATCGCGCCGATCATCTTCAGCATCCAGACCTGGGGCATCCCGGCGACCATGGGCGCGCTCGCCTGCGTGTCGCTGATGTACTTCGTGTTCGCCGGCCTGGTGTGGAAGCACGGCGCCGAGATCGTGCATCGCTACATGCCGCCGGTGGTGGTGGGGCCGATCATCATGATCATCGGCCTGTCGCTCGCCGCGGTGGGGGTGAACATGGCGATGGGACGCAGCGGCGACGGCAAGATCGAGCTCGTGCCCTACGCTACCGCGCTGACCGTGGCCGGTATCGCCTTCGGCACTACGGTGCTGGTGGCGGTGTTTGCACGCGGCTTCCTGAAGCTGGTGCCGATCCTGTGCGGGGTCGCGGCGGGCTGGCTGGCTGCGGCGCTGTTCGGCCTGGTGGATTTCGCCGCGGTGGGCGCGGCGCCGTGGTTCGTGCTGCCGCAGTTCGTCACCCCGAGCTTCGAGCTGGCGGCGGTGCTGTTCATGCTGCCGGTGGCGCTGGCGCCGGCGATCGAGCACGTGGGCGATGTGCTCGCGATCGGCGGCGTCACCGGCAAGGACTACACCGAGAAGCCCGGTCTGCACCGCACGCTGGCCGGCGACGGCGCCGGCGTGCTGTTCGCGGGCCTGATCGGCGGGCCGCCGATCACCACCTATTCCGAGGTCACCGGCGCGTTGACGCTGACCAGGAACTACAACCCGGCGATCATGACCTGGGCAGCGGTGTTCGCGGTGATCCTCGCCTTCTTCGGCAAGTTCAACGCGCTGCTGGCGTCGATCCCGGTGCCGGTGATGGGCGGCATCATGATGCTGATGTTCGGTTCGGTGGCGAGCGTGGGCCTGAACACGCTGATCAAGGCGCGCGTCGACCTGGAGCAGCCGCGTAACCTGGTGATCGTGTCTTCGGTACTGGTGATGGGTATCGGCGGCCTGGCGCTGAACTTCGACGGACTGACCCTGCAGGGCGTCAGCCTGTGCGGCGTCGTCGCGGTGGTGTTGAATGTGATCCTTCCGAGGGTTCGAGCCGGCGCTTGAGCAGCGCGAGCAAACCGCGCAGCAGTGGAATGGCGGTGGGCAGCAGCGCCGAGAGCCGTCCGCCGCGCGCCTGGCGCACCAGCAGCCAGCCAACCCAGGCACGCTTGGCCAGGCGCAGCGCGAGCCGCGGTTTGGCGGCAAGCACGACGAGCAGAGCGACCGACAGCAGCGGGATCTTGTCCTTCGCCCACGCCAGGTTGTCGCGCAGGGAATCGACACGGTCGAGCGCGCCGTCGATGCCGGCGAGCCGTCGCGTCAGGTCGGTGCGCTGGGCGTCGGCGCGCATCTGCAGCTTCTGCTTGCGCAGCGCGAGATCGATCTGGCGGGAATCCATGCGTTTCCCGCCTTCAGTCCGGTTCGCTCAGCGCGGCGCGGTCACGGGCGAGTTCGGCGAGGCTGGCGGAAAAAAGCTTCGTGCCGCTGCGGAATGCGCGCGCAGCGTTGCTCGCGGCGATCAGCCCGCCGACCAGGCAAACGGCGGTGGAGATGCCGAGTGCGAGCAGGCGGTGTTCCTCCCAGAACAGCACGGTCAGGAACACCATCAGGAACACCAGCCCGAAGCCGAGCAGCAGCCCCGCCAGCACCGTGTTGAGCGCGAGGCCGGTGAGGCGGAGCTTTTCTTCCTGGAGTTCGACTGCGAGCAGCTCGAGCCGCGTCTGCGCGGTCTGCAGCCCGGCATCGACGATGCCGTGCAGGCTTTCGGCGAGACGTGGTCTGGCTGGCCTGGGCTCGGTGCTCATCGAATCAGCGACGGCTGACCAGCAGGCCGAGCAGGAAGGCGACGCCGGCGGCGACGCCGACCGACTGCCAGGGGTTTTCGTGCACGTAGTCGTCGGTGACGCGCACCGCCTTCTTGCCGGAATCGACGATCGCTGCTTCGGCGTCGGCGAGGCGGTCCTTGGCGATTGCGACACGATCGCCGATGCGGGCGCGCAGGTCGTCCAGCTTGCCGCCCTGCTGGTCGGCAGTGAGCTTGAGCAGTTCTTCGGCGTCCGAGATCAGGGACTTGAGATCGCCGACGAGCTTGTCCTTCGAGGGGTTCAGGGTCGTTGCCATGGTGGTTCTCCTGTCAGTGGTTCAAGAAGTCTTGTCCGGACCTGATGCCCAAGGCTAAACCCTAAGGCGTCCGGCTGCAATGAACGATGCGTAAGCGGATGCTGAAAGCGGTGTGGGCAGAGTCCCTGCCCTCGCAGCGAGCTCCGCGCCGCACGACAAGGGCGAACCGGGCGCGCGCGTGCTTGTCCGAAGTGCGTCGGGCACGCATGCTTGGCACAATCGAACGCACCGGTCGCGTGCTGACCTGGTGCTGCATCGCTGGTGGTCGCGCGGCTACATGAGCGCGTCGTTCTCAAAGGAAAGCTTGCCCCATGATTCGAAAATTCACCTTCATCCTGAGCTTCGGCCTGCTCGCCACCGCTGCCCACGCCACGGAAGGCATCGACACCGCGGCCTTCTTCCGGGCTTCGCTGACTGGGCTCGACGGCCAGCCGGTGGCCATGGAGCGCTTCCGCGGCCGCCCGCTCATCGTGAATTTCTGGGCGCGCTGGTGTGCGCCTTGCCGCGAGGAGATCCCCGAGCTCGTCCGCCTGCGCGATGCGCAGGGGGCGGACGGGATCGAGGTGATCGGCATTGCCATCGAGGAAGCAGACAAGCTCGAGGCAGTAAGCGATTTCGCCAAGACCTACAGCATGAGCTACCCGGTGGTCCTCGCCGCGAAGGACGGCATTCTGCTGATGAAAGCCCTGGGCAACCCGCAGGCAGGATTGCCCTTTACCGTGTACATCGGCCGTGACGGCAAACCGGCGGGCAGCAAGATGGGCGTGGTACGCCGCGTCGACCTCGAGGCCTCGGCGCAGGCGCTGTTGAGGTGAAGGGGCGGAGGGGTGAAGGGGCGTGGGGGCGTGAGTCGCCGCATTCGCGCCTTCCGGCGCTCCTACAGGAGACCTGCCCGCCCTGTAGGAGCGGCGGAAGCCGCGAACACCGCGGTCTGGCAACCGCCGCGCCTGCGTAGCGCCCCCTCGATTCCGTGACCTACTCGAAGCGCCCCTCGTCCAGCATCGCCGGCAGCGCGGCGCTCACTTCGTCGAAGCGGACGATGCGTGCGCCCTTGTGCTCGTTGACGAAATCGGCCGCGTCCTCCGCGCTGGCGAGCGGCACGAACTCATGCCCCATCGGCCCCAGTACGTCCGAGCCGACGACGTACCACGCCTCCTTCGCGTCGATGGCGGTCAGCCCGTAGTACTCGGTCACCGAAATGCGCGCGATCTGGTCGCGGCTGTGGCCGGCGGCGTACTTGGCCGGGTCGTGCCAGAACTTGAACAGGTCCTTGGCGCCGTCGAAGAAATGGGCGTGGCCATCCTTATACACGATGGTCGCCACCCAGTTCGGATACTTCGACACCAGCATGCCGCACACCGGGCAAAGATCCTTCGTGCCCGGCTTCGGCAGTTCGGCGACCGGCGCCTGGGCGAGCGCGAAGCTCGTCCAGGTCGCGAAGACGATGGCGAGCAGTGTCTTCATGACTTGTTCTGCTGCTCCATCATCTTGCGCCGACGCTCGGCGCGGTTCTTGCGGATGCGGGTGACGTCGGCCGACATGTCGGTGTAGGCGGCCAGCAGCGCCTGGTCGAAATCGACGATCTCGCCACCGTTTGCGGCTTGCGAGGCCTTCGCCGCATCGGCGTTGCCGTAGGCGACCTTGCTGCGTGCGGTCATCACGCCGGGCAGCTTGCTGCCGACGAGGAAGCTGGCCTTCTCGACCTCGACCAGCGGCTTGATGTCGCCGTCGGCGGCGTTGTCGCCCACCCACAGCGCCTTCGGGTCACGGTCGATGTTCAGCGACAGGCTGATCGCCGAGCAGTGCAGCGAGCAGGTGCCGTCGGCGAGGTCGTCGGCGTAATGCACGACCATGCGCGAGTGGTGGTACTGCTTACGGTCCATGCCGCAGTATGGGCACTTGGGATACTTGGCGATGTCATCGACCTGCGGCTGCGGATCCGCCGCGGTCCTGGGGGTGAACTGCGCCGGGGTGCCATCGCCCGCGCAGGCGGATTGAGCGTTGGCCTTGCCGGCGGCGGCGAGACCGATGCTGGCGAGGACGGACATCCTGAGGGCTTCTCTGCGATCCATGGTGTGCTCCTTCGGTGGTGGTGCCGGCACGGGCCGGCGGGGTTCATTGCGCCTTTGGCAGGATGCGTTCGAGCTGGAGCGCCAGCAGTTTTTCGTCCGCCTCGCCAATGACCTTGCCGCTGATCATCCCGTTGCGGTCGACGAAGATCGTCATCGGCAGGCCCTTGACGCCGTATTGCCGGGTGATGCGCGAGTCGGGGTCGAGCACCGCCGAGTAGCCGACGCCGAGGCGCTCGATGAAGGCGGCAGCGGTGGCGCGGTCCTGGGCGACGTTGACCGCCAGCACGCTCAGCCCGCTCGCCGCGTGTTCGCGCCAGGCGCGGTCGATCCGCGTCATGCTGTTGGCGCAGTAGCGGCACCAGTCGGCCCAGAAGTCGATGATCACCGGCTTGCCGGCGAAGTCCTCGGGGAAGCGGCGCAGGCTGCCGTCGAGGTCCGTCGCCTCGAAACGCGGCGCCACAACCCCGCGCGCCGGGTCGGCGTCGGACCCGCCCCCGCTGCAGGCGGCGAGCAGGGTGCAGGCGAGGGCGGAGAGGAGGATTCGGAGCGGCAGCAGCATCATTCGATCAGGATCAGGTTGGAGCGCAGCACCATCACGCTCGCCACCAGCACGAAGAGCGCAAAGCCCGCCGCGGCGATGCCGGCCAGGCGTGCGCTGGCCTGCGGGGCGAGGGTGGCGAGGCTGGGGCGGCCGCCGAACATCCTCAGC